>CBIHPB010000534.1:0-1501 GCA_966211485.1 uncultured Bdellovibrio sp. | reverse complement strand
TCAACCGACCGAGGAGCTCCTCTCGAGGAACCTCTAGGAAGACAGCTTTTCCAATTTCCAGTCCCCGTTGGCGCAAGATCTTCCCTAAAGCATCCGCCTGAGCACTAGTCCTCGGAAATCCGTCGAGGATAAAAGACTTTTTACCAAGGTTGGCCAACACTTCGTCGACCATCCCAATCACAATGGAATCAGGGACTAATTCGCCCTTATCCATAAAGCTTTGAGCCTGTTGCCCCAAAGCCGTTTTGTTCTTTATAGCCGCCCGAAACAAATCGCCCGTGGAGATTTGAACCATCCCCATGCGTTCCACCAGCAAAGTAGACTGAGTCCCCTTGCCGGCTCCAGGTGCGCCGAACAAAACGATGTTCATTAGTACTGAACCCTCCGGCTGCGAATCTTCGCGCCTTTCAGGAAGCCTTCATACTTTTGAGTGATCAAATGAGACTGGATTTGTTGAGTTGTATCCAACGCAACACCAACCAAGATCAGAAGGCTTGTTCCACCGAAATAAAATGGAACGTTCATCAAACCAATCAAGAGACCAGGCAATACGCAGATCGCACTGAGGTAGATAGCACCGGCAACATTCACACGGTCCAAGACACGTTGAATGAATTCGGCCGTGCTCTTACCAGCACGAACACCAGGAACAAAACCGCCATACTTTTTCAAGTTTTCAGCGACATCATTCGGATTGAAAACAATCTCAGTATAGAAGAAGCAGAAGAAAACGATCAAAGCGACAAAAATGATATTATAAATCGTTCCCGTTGGACTCAAAGCATCTTGCAGAGACTTCAGCCAAGGAGTGTGAACGAACTGCGCCATTGTCGCCGGGAACATCAGCAAAGAGCTGGCAAAAATTGGCGGAATCACACCCGAGAAATTGATTTTGATTGGAAGGTGGCTTGAAGGCGTCGACATAGACTGCATTCCAGCACCTCGTTGAGAGTACTGAACTGGAATCCGACGCTGACCAACTTCCATAAAGATAACAGCAGCGATGATCGCAACCATCAAAGCCAACAGCAACAGCAGAACAGCCGGTTGCATCTCGTTGTTTTTAACAAGAGTGTACAGCTGATTTGCGCCTTTCAAAACGGACGCTGCGATACCGGTAAAGATGATCAAGCTGGAACCGTTTCCAATTCCACGCTCAGTAATCTGCTCACCTAACCACATAACGAAGCAAGAACCCGCTGTCAGAGTTGCCAAAGTCATCACTTGAAATGGCAAGAATCCAACAACTGGAGATGTCACCAATGGACGGCCATCTGGACTGGTTGAGCTCATCAACCAAGAACTGATGGCGTAACCTTGAATCAAGCACAACGCGACAGTTGCATATCGAGTGTACTGATTGATCTTGCGACGACCAGGCTCACCTTCTTTTTTCAGAGCTTCCAAATATGGAATCGCTGAAGTCAGAAGCTGGAAAATGATCGACGCCGAGATATAGGGCATGATTCCAAGTGCAAAAATTGAAAATTGCGAAAGAGCT
>CBIHPB010000533.1:0-1528 GCA_966211485.1 uncultured Bdellovibrio sp. | reverse complement strand
AATTTTTTCTTCAAATGAAATTGTAAATGTTTGAGCTTTTTCAGGCTGCAGGTCGGGATTTCCATAAGAAGGATTGTTCAACTGAAACAGCGATGGAGCTTTAAAACCACTCGAGTATTCAAGCTTGAGCATATCAAAAAAGCTAATCCCCGCCTGATAAGTTTCAGCGTGATCGGCTTTTTTATAATAATCTGTACGAAGGCCAGCTTCGAATAAAATGCCAGGCGTGAGATTCACATTTGTTTTAGTGAAAACTCCCTTTTGCTCGTTGAAGGCATTGACCGTCTCAACGCCGTATGAGCGATTGAGAAAATCTTCTTTCAAATAGCTGGCCCCTGCAAA
Organism: uncultured Bdellovibrio sp.; assembly: GCA_966211485.1. Lineage (GTDB taxonomy): Bacteria > Bdellovibrionota > Bdellovibrionia > Bdellovibrionales > Bdellovibrionaceae > 21-14-0-10-47-8. Next base: position 1,186 of record CBIHPB010000533.1, on the reverse strand, counting down.
CAAATGCCATTCTTCTCTTTCAACCAAAGCCAGCTCAAATCGGGCTCCAAGCAGTGCCGAGCCATACTGATCGTCACTCGCTGGAGTCGGAGGCTCTGGTTCGCGTTCGATAAAGCTGCGATCTGCAATTTGATAGCTAGCCAGAAGTTTCGGACGCAGATCATTGCTTTTCCCGGTCCATCCCAGCATCAGATTTTTAATGTCGACTTCCGAGAGGAAGTTATTGGCATCGATTGCCGTATAGTCGGTGTAGGAATTTGGCGGATATTTAAACTGAGTGTTGGTGATTTGATTTTTGTCGTGCAACTGGCCCGCTTTGACAAATACGTCAGACTCGCCTTGGTGCATGTATCCGACTTCGCCACTGTAAAGTTGTCCGCGGTAGGATTTATTGCTCTCCAGCACAGGTGATCGATTATCTTTTTCGGATCCCTGCACACGGGCCAGCACAGCATCATGATCACCTAAAGGTTGCATCCCATAGAGGCTGACCTTTTTATAGTTGCGCATTCCACCTTCAACAGCCGCACTTTGTTTTGAGTCAATTTCCGTTGGAAAAGTATCAATCTTAATCACACCTGTCAGAGCCTGACCACCATACCAAACGGATTGCGAACCTTTAACGATCTCGATGCGACGGATACTTTTGATGTCGATCTCATTGAGATTCATTGTTCGCTGAACAGTCGAGGCATCATAAAATGGAAGGCCATCGACCAAAATCAGAATGTGACCCGAGTCCCCGCCACGCAGGTAGATCGAGCCCGGCTGCAGATTCGACGTTGAAACGGCAATATTTGCTTGTGTCGCCAGCAGAGTCGTCACATTGGGAGCTTTGGATTTTCGGATCGCAGTCTCATCCAGAATAATTTTGCTTGTGGAGTTGAACGAACGATCGTGGATCACCGTTTCTGTTTGCACCGTGGATTTTTCAATCGGAGCTTCTTCTGTCTGATTTGCAGCTTCTTCCGCATTCGAAAGAACAGGAAGCACAAGAAGAGAAAGCAGAAGAGTAAATTTCAGAGTTTGTCGCAACATTTGTGTGTCTCCCACGGGTCAAAATGACAAGTTATGAGAGAGGTATCTAATCTGTTGAGAGCCAATCTCAAAGCTGCGACGCAATCAGGCGGACAAAAGTAAATCACGATCTTGTCAATCTCACTTGCCTTGCACCAAGTTTTTTTCG
>CBIHPB010000532.1:0-1545 GCA_966211485.1 uncultured Bdellovibrio sp. | reverse complement strand
TGGCTGCGACTGTGGCATTGAGAGACTCCACATTTTCAGTCGGAATTTGCAGGCGCTGCAGACGCGGCAAGGCTGGAATTCCAGCGCCTTCTTCGCCAATCAGCAGATATCCATTTTGCGGCCACTGAAACTTGGGAAGATCCGCACCTTCTAAATCCAGTGCCATCACTGGATGCGCATCTAGATCCTGGATAAACGGACCCCGCCACAGTTTCACGCGCGTGCAGCTGCCCGCAGAGGCCTTCACGGCTTTTGGAAGAAAGGGATGAGCGGACTCTTTCAAAAGCACCACATTCTGAATTCCAAAGGCCTCAGCACTTCGCAAAAGAGCCCCCAGATTTGATGGATCACCCAATGGCGTCAGCAGTGTGAGACCCTTTGAAGGTTTTGAGAAATCCCATGCGGTGATTTCAGGTTGTTTCAGCACCAGAATGCTTGACCGGGTGCCCAGCACATCCAGTGCTTCGAACAACACTTTGGAAACTTTCACTTGTTGTTTAACCGGTTGGTGCGGAGTCTGTCCCTCCATCCAAATTTCAGATTCGATTTCAAATGTGGGATTTTTTAAAAACTCGGCGACCAAGTTTTTTCCCGAGAGAAGAAAGAGACCTTCTTTTTTAAGGCCTTTGGCCTCTGTCAGGCTCAAGAATTTTTTAAAGAGGGCGTTGCTTGCACTTGTAATTTCCAGCATCAGTCGTCCTCGGGCCATGGTTCTTCATCAAAGTCTGGCAGCGGAGCCAGTTTGATTTTTCGGTAGACCAGAAGACGGCGCTCTTGCGTGGTTTCTGGCAGGCTGTAGGCGATGTTTTCTTCAAGCTGGTAGTACTCGCCCAATTCTTTTTCGGCGATGGCGATCTCGGGATCGACACCCGGGCCCTTCATTAAATAAACTTTCCCACCCAGCTGCAGGCAGGTCAAAACGTTGGTCAAAGTGTTGCGAACATCTTCCACCGCACGCGTGATCACGCCTTGAACCGGGTAGGCAAAGTACGGATTGATGTTGCGGCCGATAATATCGAGATTTTGCAGCTTCATCTCGTCGCGGACTTTTTTTAAGAATTCAACCCGGCGTTGAACACCTTCGGCCAAGATAATGCGATCATTGGGAAATGCGATCTTGAGAGGAATGCCGGGAAAGCCCGGGCCGGTGCCGACATCCATCAGTGGGAATTGCAACTTGGTCAGCTGTGGGATCATCAAGCAATCGATAAAGTGTTTAATCGCAATGTCCCGGATCTTGAGAAGTCGCGTGAAGTTTTCTTTTTCTTGGGTCTCCATCAGAAGGCGGTAGAAATGCGCTAGTTGTCGGCGTTGCTCGTGGGTGACACCTTTGAATCCGTGGTTGCGAAAAATATCGGCCAAGCGGTCGTTGGCTTCTTCGATAGAATAGATTGTCTCGGGCTTTTTGTGACGGCCTTTTAGATCCGAAGTTTTCTGCGGATTGCGGGCTTTGTAAGGGGAGAGATTGGTTTTGTTTTTGTGGGCCATTTCTTCTGCTTTTGAGTTCCGCGTTTGAGCTGCTTTTGACCGATACCCGGCCATGTT
>CBIHPB010000531.1:0-1547 GCA_966211485.1 uncultured Bdellovibrio sp. | reverse complement strand
CAAGAAATCTGCGGCTTTGTCACCATTTGCATCAACCAGATAGCAGCTGATTGGCTGACCAGCGGCATCGATGCTCACATTGAACGTGCCATCAGATGCAACGGTTGAAGTGCCGGAAACAATTGGAACCGAAGTCGTCGCGCAAACAGCTGAATAATCGCTGACTGCTAATGCGTCGACATCCGAATCTCCGTTCTTACTTTGCATGACAACCTTTTGGAAACTTGATGAAGAGTTCCCCAGGCTCAATGTTCCAGAAATGGAAAGACCGGAACTAGAAGAACCGTCGTCGTTCTTAGAACAACCTGCGATGACCATGGCCGAAGCCAGTGCCACCACCGTTGTCAGGTGGTAAAATCTCAAAACCATTACGTGCTCCCTTCGCATACGTGAATTGGGTTTTCTTATAGGACCCATTACACTTCGGAGACCGCACCGGTGATCTTGAGTAATCTCGTTTTGCGATTTTCGTCTTAAGGTTCGTATCAGATATTGAGACTGTTTTGTCGTGATCCAATAATTATGAAACAAGGTCTCTTAATAAGACCTCGACTTGTGGACTGTACAACACATCATGGTTCATTTTTATTTTCAGACTGATGAATGTCAGCCGGCCGCGTGACGGATGCAATTCGACGAGCAAAATCTCGTAGAACTTGCAAGAGCGCCGTGATTTGCCAGTCTCGTGGCCATCCGTAGGTCTCTCGTTTTCGCCACCGACCTTCCGAACTGAAAAGCTTGGAGCTGGATTTAGCAACAACGGAAATGAAAAAGCTATCGCCCTGATCAGAGATGACCACTTTGGCCGATCCATCAATCGGGATTTCTGACAGAATTTCTTTGGAAAGCTGAGTCCCGGAATCCAGGACATTGTCGCGAGGCTTGAAATTTTTTGTTTCGAGAGAGTGCAGCTCCATTGCCTTATCGACACATAGAGCCGCACCTTCGGTTAAATATTGCTCACCAGCTGACCCATTCGGCCCTGCTCGTAGTCCGTAAAGGCCTGGTAGATTTCAGCCTGAGTGTTCATCACAAACGGACCGTATCCAATCACAGGTTCACGCAACGGCTCGCCACCTAAGAACAACAATTTGGCGTCTTCGACGATCTGGAATCCCAGTTCGCTGCCGTCGCGTTCGAACACGGCGATTTCGGCCGGTCCCAGGGTCTTACCATCGACCAATTGAATCTTGCCGCTAAGAACAAACACAGCCGTGGTATGACCTTCAGGAACTTCAAGCTTCAAGGCCTTGCCTGCTTTCGCGCGGATGTCCCAAAGGTTCATTGCACTGAATGTACTGGCCGGACCTTTCTGTCCCTTAAATTCACCGGCAATCACTCGCAACTGTCCTGAACCGCCATCCAAATTCACAGTCGGAATCTGCTCGTTTTTGATTCCCTGGTATTTGGGTTTTGCCATCTTATCTTTCTTTGGCAAATTCACCCACAGCTGAACCATCTCGAACAGACCGCCTTTTTTCTGAAAGTCCGGGCCGTGGCGTTCTTCGTGCACAAGTCCCGATCCAGCTGTCATCCATTGGACATCG
>CBIHPB010000530.1:0-1577 GCA_966211485.1 uncultured Bdellovibrio sp. | reverse complement strand
GGCTTTTGGAAGGCATGTACATCGCCTATGAGGGCGGTTTTTACGGTGCCACTTTGCAGCCGGGTAAAGATCAAAACATCTACAAACCCTACTTCGAAACGCTGAATAAGACATTTTTTGATCGCGCCAAGCATTTGGCGAACGATGCCGATTTCTCGGATCTGATTTTGGTGTCGACCAATGGACAGGTGATTTTTTCCTTGGCCGAGAATGCAAGCAATGAAATCTATCTGGGCCGTCACATCGAAGGCGGCATATACAAAGACACCCAGCTTGCCGACTGCTACAAGAAAGCCAAGGGTGCTCCGGCCGGCAACATTTTTTACTCTGGATTTGAAATCAATCCGGTCTCGAAAAAAGCGAATGCTTTTGTCTGTATGCCAAAGTTTGCCGAATTCGATCACAATGCTGACGGCGTAAAAAAGGGCGACCTGATGGGAACGGTCCTTTTGCGTATTGATCAAGACGTGATCTCTTCGTTTTCAAGCCCGCGCGAAGGCATGGGCGAAACCGGGGTCGGATACATTCTTGGCAAAGATTTGAAACTTCGCACAGCTTACAAAAACAATATTCACGCCGAGACTTTGGAAGCCTCATTGGCTGATACCAAGCCTTTTATTTCGGTGGCGCAGGCTTCGTCTCCAAAATCTGGTGTGACTTTGTTTGAATCCACCAATCATTATGACGACACTGTTATTCGCTATATCGACGATTTTACTTTCTTTGATACGACCTTTAAGCTGGTCATCGAAAAAAATATGTCCGAGGTGATGACGCCTTCAACGAACCTGACCTGGCGTCTGGTGGCTTCAGGCCTTTTGGTTTTTTTCGGCATCATCTTGGTCGGCATGCTTTACTTGAATAAATTGATCAAGCCACTGCTTGCCATCACCCAACAGGCCACGGACACTTCCCAGTTTGTCATGAAATCGGCTGAAACTTTGACTTCGTCCAGTGACCATATGACAGAAGGCTCGCAGTCGGCCGCCTCTTCCTTGCAGCAAACTGTTTCTTCGTTGGAAGAGATTTCCTCTCAAGTAAAGGCCAACGCCGAGAATTCGGATAATTCCTATCACCTGTCGCAAAAAAACACGTCTGTTGCGACCGAAGGAAGCGAGAAAATTTCACAGCTGATCGACACGATGAAATCGGTTGCCGAGCAGGCCAAGAAAATCGAGGAAATCACAAGTGTCATCGACGACATCGCTTTTCAAACAAATTTGTTAGCTCTCAATGCGGCGGTCGAGGCCGCTCGAGCTGGTGAGCAAGGAAAAGGCTTCGCCGTGGTGGCCGAAGCCGTCCGAACTTTAGCGCAGAAAAGTGCGATCAGCACTAAAGAGATCAGCAGCCTGATCAAAAATACGGTGGAGATTGCCAATTCCGGAAAAACTCAAGCGGATTCAAGTGGGCAGTTTTTAACTAACATCGTGAATGCCGCCAAAGAAACATCTGAAATCACCAAAATGATTTCAGATGCCTCCAGAGAACAAGCCACAGGTCTTTCTGAGGTGAACAAAGCCATCAATCACATTGATCAAGTCATGCGGAAAAATGCCGGATCCGCGGTTCAGGTGAAA
>CBIHPB010000529.1:0-1577 GCA_966211485.1 uncultured Bdellovibrio sp. | reverse complement strand
GCTTCAAGCAAAAATCGTTCACGCGATCGGTGATCGAAAGAATCTGAACTTGAGTTGGCGCCAGCCACGCTGGCAAGTGGCCTGCCGTGTGCTCGAGATAAACGCCGATAAAGCGCTCGAGCGATCCCAAGATCGCCCGGTGAAGCATCACAGGCCGGTGCGGAGTGTTGTCTTCGCCAACGTAGGTGAGATCGAAAGCTTGTGGCAGATTGAAATCGCACTGCAAAGTTCCGAGCTGCCATGGACGATTGATCGCATCGACAAACTGAATGTCGACTTTTGGTCCGTAGAAAGCGCCGTCACCTGGATTCAATGTGTATGGAATGCCCAAGCCTTCCAACGCCTTGGCCAATGCACCTTCGGCCTTATCCCAAACTTCGTCAGATCCCATGCGAGATTCCGGACGAGTCGAGAGATAAACTTTGTAGTTCGTCATGCCGAGCTTGTCGTAAACCTCACGCAAAAGTGTCATGAAGCTTGCGAGTTCGGATTGCAGCTGCTCAAGCGAGCAGAAGATGTGCGCATCGTCCTGGCAGAAAGATCGCACGCGTGTGAGGCCGTGAATCGCGCCTGATTTTTCATAGCGATGCAGTCTTCCGAAATCCGCAATGCGGAACGGAAGCTCGCGGTATGAGTGGTGCTCGGACTTAAACAGCACACAGTGAGAAGGACAGTTCATCGGCTTCACGGCAAAGTCGCGCTCGTCGACTTTGGTGAAGAAGATGTTTTCCTTGTAATTGGCCATATGGCCCGAAGTTTTGAAAAGTTCCGAGTCGAAAATCTGCGGTGTGATCACTTCTTGGTAGCCATATTTGAAGTACAGCTCGCGAATGTAGCGCTGAAGCTCGTTGTAGATCACGGTGCCACGACCGGTGAAAAATGGCGAAGCCGGAGCCCATGGGTGAAGATGGAACAAGCCCAATTCTTTTCCCAGCTTTCGATGATCGCGTTTTTTCGCCTCTTCCATTTGATGGATGTAGGCTTCTAGTTCTTTTTTATCTCCGAAGGCTGTGGCGTAAATTCGCTGAAGCATCGGATTTTTTTCATCCCCGCGCCAGTAAGCTCCTGCCACTGACATCAGCTTGAAGGCTTTGATCTGGCCTGTGCTTTGAACGTGAGGACCTCGGCAGAGATCGAACCAGCCTTCGCCCTGCTCGTAGATACCGACGACCTTTTCGCCTTTGTTACGAAGATCTTCGATGATCTCAACTTTAAAGCGCTCGCCCATTTTTTTGAAGACGGCGATGGCTTCGTCGATGGGAACATTTTTGCGCACCAGTGGGTAATCGCCTTTGACGATTTCTTCCATGCGCTTTTCGATCTTGGCGAAATCTTCCTCGGTGAAATTTCGAGGCGAATCAAAGTCATAGAAAAAGCCCGTGTCGATCACAGGACCGATGGTCACCTTCACATCCGGCCACAGCGTCTGCACGGCTTGCGCCATCACGTGGGCCGCCGAGTGACGGATCACCTCCACCGCTTCAGGAGATTTGGTGGTGATCAGAGAAATTTTAGATCCGTCTTTCAATGGCAGGCGGAAATCATGGACCTCGGGGTCATTGCCAATTTTCACGCCC
>CBIHPB010000528.1:0-1608 GCA_966211485.1 uncultured Bdellovibrio sp. | reverse complement strand
CTCACGTTATCGCGTTTCGCGATCTCGAACACCTTCATGCAGTTGTCATAAACCTTACGAGTCTTATCAAACGCACGGTCTGGAGAGTATCCTTCCAGCTCGACAAACACGTTCATCAAACCACCCGCATTGATCACATAATCTGGAGCATACAAAACGCCCAGTTCGCGCAAAGCATTTCCGTGACGAGCTTCCGCCAATACGTTGTTCGCGCCACCGGCGATGACTTTGGTTTTGATTTTCGTGATTGTTTGATCGTTGATGATCGCGCCCAGCGCGCAAGGTGCCAGGATGTCGCACTCTTTAAACAGAATTTCTTCCGAAGAGCAGCTTTCCACTTTGTATTGATCCACGTGGCGCTTCACTTTTTCCTGATCAATATCAGACACGATGACTTTCGCGCCCTCTTCCACCAAGTGTTTTACCAGGTGAGTTCCGACGTTACCCAGGCCTTGAACCGCAACGCGCATGCCGCGCAAAGAGTCTGTGCCCAACTGCCATTTGGCAGAAGCTTTAATTCCCATCAAAACACCGTGTGCGGTATAAGGAGATGGATCGCCCGATCCGCCGAAATCCTTTGGAATTCCCGTCACAAACGGAGTTTCCATAAAGATGTACTCCATGTCGTTAACACCAGTTCCAACGTCTTCGGCTGTGATGTATTTTCCGTTCAAAGAATTCACGAACTGACCGAAAGCACGGAACAGGCCTTCCGTTTTCTGAGTCTTTGAATCTCCGATGATCACCGCTTTACCGCCGCCCAAATTCAGGCCAGCAGCCGCAGCTTTATAGGTCATCCCTTTTGACAGTCGCAGAACGTCGACCAAGGCTTCGTCTTCATTCTTATAATTCCACATGCGGGTTCCGCCCAAAGCAGGCCCCAGGCTTGTATTGTGGATGGCGATAATCGCTTTCAAGCCGACACTTGGGTCATGGCAGAAAACAACTTCTTCGTGGTCACCGTGTTTAGAAATCAGCTCGAAAGTACCCATCGTCCGCTTCCTCCGCTTTGTGCGAGTCACCTTTATGTTTTGTGCAGAGAGTATTTGCTCGGTCGATGGGAAAAGGCAAGAGAAGATCGAGGAAGGATCCAGAAGCGGTGTATTAAACACCGCTTTCCTGAAATTGCGAACTTTATTGGCAGGTCAGGTCTGAGACGTTGGCTGTATTCGTAACTTGCGGCGAAAAGCTTGAGAAGTTTCCACCAGGAGAATACTGAGCCGTGCTTGAGAAGTTCGTGCCGCCTGAGATACCGCAAAAATATGTCGTTGCCTTGGCGCCAACTCCAGACAGAGTCCAGTTTTGCGCACCACCCGATGCAACAGTTGGATAGGTACATCCGCCACCGCCAACCCGGACAAAATGAGTTTCGTCGGTCGATATACTTTGCGCGAAACCTGAGTTCATAAAGATGATTCGATTGTCCACTTCGGAAACCAAACGGCTCTTATTGATCGCCAACGTCACGAGGTTCGCCGATCCCGCATTACCCTTGATCAACTCCTCGGCCATGGCGTTGACGAAGAGCGAGTTGTTTATGTTAAAAGTATTTGCGCCGCCGCTACCGCTATTGAGACAGAATTGGACTAGATTGGAATTAGCCGCTCC
>CBIHPB010000527.1:0-1628 GCA_966211485.1 uncultured Bdellovibrio sp. | reverse complement strand
AACGGGGTTTTCATCAAGGCAATGGACATAGGCACCTCGGTCTCATTGGAAAGGCTTAAATTCACTCTGGGCTTGGAGTTTGTCAATTCGGAACGTCTCATCCTGAGATTCCCGAGGCATTCTCTCGTGTTGAGTCGTCGATCAGATGATCAAAGTCAGTGCAATGACACCCAAGTTCGACAGTGTTCGATTTGGACGCCAAAAAGGCCTGGCCCCAGTTTCGCATTACCTATCTGTATCTGACACGGGGGTTTTTAATGGGTATGAGTAAGAAGCAGCCACTGATTATTTTCTCAATTTTGACCATCACGATGCTGGGATTCCAAAACTGCGCAAAGGTCGGCGTTCAAGACTTGAATGCAGTCCCAAATGCAAAGATCTCGGGCGATATCGCTCAAGATCCAACAGTTGAAACTCAGATCGAGCAGCCAACTAACAATAATAATACTGTCGACATGAACGATGACGACATGAACCACGCCGATATGGATGCGCCGAATTCACCACCAGATGTGAAGCCTCCTGTTGTTTCAAATCCTCCTCCAAAGAGTGATGACAGCAACATGAGCGATGACGACACAAAACCACCAGTCGTCAACAATCCGCCATCAAATCCAAGCACTCCGGTTGTGAACAATCCGCCAACGAGCCCAGAGGAGCCGCCAAAGAGCTGCCGTTCGGTTCGCATCGATCAGGAAAATCATAACGACATGCAAACCGTGTCTTGCTTGAACAATCCAAATGAGAAATGCGCTGTGGTCTGTCACCGACCACACGGCAACCCAGGCAATGCTCACAACATCGCAGTCGGAAGCTCGGGAGCAGTTGCCGCTCACTTGCGACACGGCGATACTTTGGGTGCCTGCGGAAGTTCAGCATCCTCTTCACAGACTCAAGTTTGCGAAGACGATGAAGAGCGCCACTATGATGACAACGGCAACAAAAACCAAGCTCATGGTGCGCAATCGACTGAGAGCAAAGATTGCAAAGGCAAAAAGTCTTAGTTTTGAACTTGAACTGATTTAAAAACCGATCGTGTCAGTTAATGTACCGTCTCCTTCCCGGAACTAGTTGAGTTGCGGAAAAGAAGACGGTACTTTTCTTTTTATGCCTGCCTACAATACACGCAAATTTCTCTGGATCTTTCTTGGGATCCTTTTTTTACGCGCCATTTTTTCTCTCAGCATCGGTTATGTGGATGACGATGCTTACCACTGGAGCTGGACGCAGCAGCTGGATTGGTCCTATTTCGATCATCCGGGCATGATCGCTTGGCTCGAGTCCCTGTCGATCGCGATCTTCGGTCAAAACAAATTCGGCATGCGTTTGCCGTGTTTCCTCTGTTTCTCGTTTGTTGTGTGGTGGACCTGGAGATTTGCTCGCGATTTATTTGATCCGTGGGCCGCGACTTTCACTGCGGGTTTGATTCTGTTTGCGCCGCTGTGGGGTTTCGGTGGATTTGTTTCCTCTCCCGAGCCGCCATTCATTGTACTGTGGGTTTTGGCCGCCTGGGTCTTCTGGCAAGGCGTGCGCGAAGACGATCAGCAGTGGAGCGTGAAGAAAACCTGGCTGTGGCTGGGCGTGATCATGGGCATCGGCTTTAACACTAAATTTCCAATGGTCTTGAT
>CBIHPB010000526.1:0-1643 GCA_966211485.1 uncultured Bdellovibrio sp. | reverse complement strand
AATTGGAAGAATATTTTGGCGAAGTTGGTCTCCCCATTGTGCAAGATACAAAGTCTCTGACCCTTCGCCGCGTTTGCAAAGGTGCGGACGGTGTTATTGAGTACTATCACGAAGTGGAAAAAATTCGCCACGAGCTGCCCTTCGATATTGATGGCATTGTAGTGAAAGCGAACTCCTTCCGACTGCAGGAAGATCTTGGCTTTGTCGCGCGCAATCCTCGCTGGGCGGCGGCTGCCAAATACAAACCTGAACAAGCCGAAACCATTGTGGAAAACATTGTGGTTCAAGTGGGACGGACGGGCGCGCTGACTCCGGTGGCAGTGATGAAACCCGTTCGTGTCGGTGGCGTCACAGTCACCAATGCGACTTTGCACAATCAGGAAGAGGTCACTAGAAAAGATATTCGTATGGGTGACACTGTGGTTATTCAACGGGCCGGCGATGTCATTCCTGAGGTTGTGTCTGTCGTATTGTCAAAACGTCCAAAAGATTCAGAACCCTTTCTCATTCCTTCGAAGTGTCCGATCTGTAAGGAAAAAACAGTCAAAGTCGAAGACGAAGTCGTCACCAGATGTGTGAATCCGTTTTGTCCTGCAATTGTGAAAGAGTCTTTGAAACACTTTGTCGCCCGACGTGCGATGAATTTGGATAAAATTGGCGACCGCTTGATTGAAACCTTTGTCGACAACGGTTTGGTGAAATCATTTTCGGATTTTTACCGCTTGGACAAATCTCAAATCCTGGAACTGGATCGTCAGGGCGAAAAGTCCGCCGAAAATATTATCAAATCGATCGAAAACTCGAAGAAGACGACCCTGGCTCGATTGATTTTTGCTTTGGGAATTCGTTTTGTTGGCGAACAAACTGCCAAAGCGTTGGCCGATCATTTTGTGACGATCGAAAAGTTTTTGGATGCCAGCGATGAGGATCTGTTAACTGTTCCGGATATCGGACCTAAAGTTGCAAAATCGATTACCGATTGGCTTGGAAAAAAAGCATTGGTGAAAGAAGTTCGCGAGCTTTCAAAGCTGGGGTTGGAGATCGCAGGTCCCCAACGAAAAACTGAAGGGCCTCTCTCTGGAAAAAGCTTTTTGATCACGGGAACTTTGCCGGTGAAACGTGACGATGCCAAAGATCTGATCGAACAAAATGGCGGAAAAATCTTGGGATCTGTTTCGTCGAAACTGAATTTCTTAGTTGTGGGCGACGACCCCGGATCCAAGCTGGAAAAGGCTCAGACCCTGGGTGTGACTGTGATTTCCTGGGAAGATCTCCAGAAAATGATTTGATTTCGATTATTCGACTTGAGTCGTTACATCCAACTCGTCGTCAGTAGAGTTTTGTTGGGCGTGCTTGTTCTCAAGTTCCGAAGGCACTTGTTTGCCATCCAAAGAACACACGACTTTTTTGGTTTTAGCCTCTGTTTTGCAAACAGTTCGCTCGAACTGGGCGATCAAATCTTCTTCGGCAAAGGCCTGGATTGAAACCAGCACCAGCAATGAAACGAGATATTTCATAACGTCTTCTCCGGTTCCGCACACTTTGGTGTGCAGGCAAAAAAAATGGAGCTCCAAGGAGCTCCATTGATCATGTCATTTTCGAAATTTGAACGCAAATTACAGATGGTCGATCACGATATCGCG
>CBIHPB010000525.1:0-1644 GCA_966211485.1 uncultured Bdellovibrio sp. | reverse complement strand
CGATGCTCTTGTGCTGATTCAAAAGCATCTGGGCGAGCAATGGGATTCTTCGAAATATCAAATCGTTGGCATCCGAGGATCCGGTTCCGTCAATATCGCCATCGAATATAAAAATCTCGAAACTGGAAAATCGGAAATCTTGACGATCTTGCGAGACGAAATCGAAACCAAAACCAAGGAAGATTTCCGTCGTTTCAATCTTTTGGTCGACGCTCTGACGGCAAGTGCCGATAAGGAGAAATTTGAATTTATCACGGGCCTTTTGCGCTTGATTGAAAAGTCGGTTTCACTGGAATTCGATAAGCAACATTCCTTCGAAATGCAGAAGGGCGTTCAAGAGCTCTACCGACAAAACTTCGATGGCTGGCAGGTCCAGTCGGTCGATGCCTTCGAGGTGATGAAGGACCGCGGTATTCGAATGGAGAAGGCTCCAGGTGTCGGTGCTCGGCAAGTTCTAAAAGAAAATCCGGAAGTCTATAATTCTGCCATGCGGGCCTTGATGCGGGTCGAGTATGGCATCCTTCGCGGCCTCAATGGCGCAAGTTCGACCCCGATTCCAATGCACGCAAACCCTGATTTTCACAACGGACAGGTACTGATCGATCCGGTCCGCAAGATCGTGACCATCTTGGATTTCGGCCAGGCCGTGAAAATTTCAAATGTCGAGCGCGAGTTCGCTCTGGATATTCTCGCCATTATTTCCGGAATCGAATCGGCAAGCAGCTCCATGAACCTTCTGCAAAAAAATGCAAAAATCTTTGGGCATCAAGAACTGAATCTAGATGAAGCGAAAATCCGCGCGATTCTGGCGAAGAAAGATAAGATGGAAGTTTTCGTTCATCTGATTTCCTATTTGGAAAGGCAAGGCTTTGAAACTCCGCTGCCAACCGTCCACTGGTTGCTCGGTGCCAATCGACTTGCCAAACTGGGAAAAAATGTCGGCATTTCGATTGAACGCTCTTTCGGTTGGCTGCTGGGAATGAGAAAAGTCACTACCACCGTCAATGCGGCAAAATCCTTTGTCGATAAAATCATAAATTGGGGCCGCCAAACCCCGGCCTCCGCAGGCTTGCACTTGCAATGTCACGCGGCTCAAAATAGCCGGAAGTCTGGGGGGCCGGGCCTAAAGCTTTGAAGACCAAGAAATTCAAGTACGACACTCGCAAAGAAGGCCTCCACAACACTGGCCACGACGAAGGAATTTTCCTGAAGGACGGCCACGAGATCTTAACCTCGCAGGAAAAGCTTGCGGTGATTCAGTTCCTTCAGACTTTGTAGACTGCTTATTTTTCGTCGCCATTTCCGACGGTGAGATAAGCTCCCGTCCTGGCAAAGAAACGTTTCGGCGGCGGGGCATCCAGTTTTTGCGTCGAGGTCAGCCTCAGTTCCGGTATTTGAATCAGCCCTGCTGATTTTCGAATGACAATTCCCGACAGGCCATAAGGATCACTGGTGTACTCGATCTGGATTCCTGAAACTTGGCGAAGCCATCCCATGAAGTTGTACTTTCGATCCACCATCATTGTCATGTTACCCACAACGAAGATTTCACCATCGTCTTCCAGCACCTCAAGATATCGCTTCAAAACAAGGTCCGGCCGGGCCGTGTAGCTTAAAACTCCATAATAATCAGTAATCATCCGA
>CBIHPB010000524.1:0-1645 GCA_966211485.1 uncultured Bdellovibrio sp. | reverse complement strand
TCGGCGAAGGAAACTTGGTGCGCGTGATTGTGCCGGTCAAGGAAGGCGCCGATCGCGGAGCGATTGTCGTCTCAAGCTTCGTGCCGCTTTCGTTGATCTCGAAAATGAACGATATCTCAACGGCCTACGACGAATTCCGGGACATCAATCCGCTCGAGTATCCTCTGAAGTCGATTTACATGATCATTCTTTTCTTGATGACCTTCGTGGTTCTGTTGGCTGCGACTTGGTTTGGATTCCACTTGGCAAAACAGCTGTCGGTTCCGTTGGTTCAGTTGGGCCGGGCCACCAAGCGAATCGCCGGCGGGGATTATACTCCAGTTGAAGTGAAATCCGGTTCAGAGGAAATCACAAGCTTGGTTGATAGCTTCAACCAGATGACCAACAACCTCGCCAATTCCGAGCGGGAAGTGAAGTCTGCGAACGAAAGCCTGAAAGAAACCCTCGCCAATCTCGACAAGCACACTCGTTATGTCGAAGTCGTGCTTGGAAACGTCAGCGCCGGAGTTATCTCCGTCGACCAGAACGGTGTCGTGACAACCATCAACCGTCGAGCGGGCGATCTTTTGAAAATCGATACAGATCAGTTTGTCGGCCGCCACGTGCGTGAATTGCTGACGCTGGAATATTTCCGTACGTTCTCGGAACTTTTGAAGACCATGGGCGATCACAAGATCGAAAGCATTCAGAAGGAATTGAAATTGAATGTTCAGGGTGAATCCGTGCCGCTGCAAATGACTCTTTCGATTTTGAAGGACGAGCAAGGCAGCGAGATCGGTAAGATCCTGGTATTCGATGATATGACTCCGATTGTGAATGCTCAGCGGGCGGCGGCTTGGACCGAAGTGGCGCGAAGGATTGCTCACGAAATTAAAAATCCGCTGACGCCGATCAAACTTTCGGCCGAACGCCTGCAAAGAAAATTTGCGGCGACGATTTCCGATCCGGCCTTTGAAGAGTGCACGACGATGATTATCAAGCAAACCGACGATCTCAAGAATCTGGTCAACGAGTTCAGTAATTTTGCTCGTCTGCCGCAAGCGCGACCCGTCTTGGGTCAGATGTCGAAGACGATCGAAGAAGCGCTTTCCATTTTCCGGCAAAGCCATCCGAACACCGAGCTTGTTTTCGATGCAGATCCGCAGTTGCCCGAGTTCAAATTTGACCCGGATCAGATCAAGCGGGTGCTGGTGAACTTGGTCGACAATGCAATTGCAGCTGTAGCCAATGAACCGCAGAAAACTGTTGTTGTTCAGACACGATATGATCAGGCTTTGAAGATTTTGAGACTCACCGTGGCAGATACGGGTACAGGAATCCCTCCAGCTTTGCGGGCGCGGGTGTTTGAACCTTACTACAGCACCAAAGAAGGCGGCACCGGACTGGGGCTGGCAATTGTGAAACGAATTATCGAAGACCATAGTGGCTTTATTCGCGCACTTCCGAATGAACCGAAGGGTTCCAAGTTCTTAATAGAACTCCCCGTCAATGAAGTCGGGGCTTGGAGACCTTCCTAGGCCCGCGCTATAGTGGGTCCTTGTTTGCAAGGATCCACACGATATGAATAAAACCGCAAAAATTCTCATTGTTGACGACGAATCTCCGATTCGCGAAGTTCTTTCGGCCTCGTTGAAAGACGAAGGCC
>CBIHPB010000523.1:0-1647 GCA_966211485.1 uncultured Bdellovibrio sp. | reverse complement strand
TTACGCACTTTATCCAACAGTAACCGATTGTAGAAATAGCACGGCCCAGATGGTGTCCGGGGTCATGACGATTGGAAGCTACTCGCCGACAGTTGGTCTGGCGATCAAACGTCTGAACACCACAGCCTCTGGAATTTCAATCGGCTTTACAGCGGCCAGCTTTTCAGGGGCCCTTTGGACAGCGACAGGGGTAAGTGATTCTGCAGTTGGAAGTCGATTCAAAGTTATCGCCTCTGGATCTGCAGCCTATGGTGCCTGCAACGGAATCGATGTCATCCACGTCAACGCAAACGATAAAGAGGTTCCGATCATCACGGGAACATCAGTGAATTTGGCCGGCGTTGTCCCAGGGACGACTGGTCCGCTGAATGAAGTTCAATTCTTTAGCGATGCTTCTTGCAACTCGACCTTAGGTGGAAATATCGTTGGTTTTTCACAAGGCGAATCCCGCAAGAAAGTCTATATGTCGGGAAGCTTGACGAGCGGCTTTGGGGCAATTTCGATCATCGCCACGGGCTCATCGATTTCGGGTGTCTCTGGAAGTATTAACTTTGTGCCGCCATCTGGCGCACAGGCGAATATTCCTTACCTGACATTCCAATATCCGAAGATCAAATCGATTCTTTTGGGTTCGCATGACTTTCCAAAAACAATTACATTCACGCCTTCCGCATCGTCGACAATCTCCTGCAAAATGGCCACTTCGCCTAGTTACAATTTCAGCAGCGGATCTTCATGTGATTCAAGTATCAGCAGCAACACTTTCACTTGGTCGGTCGCAGATGCGACGGCAGCAACGCCAGTGGGCTTTGAATTTACAGTCAATAACAGCTATGGGTTTAAAAGATATGTCTTTATTCCTGAATATCTCTACAGCATGAGTGGGAATAACTTCAAAGTGAAGACCTGTGGCGCCACTCTTGCGACGGGCTCAACATACTCTGATATAGCCACGGCGCTTGGATCAAACGCAGTTGTGTGTTTGGACGCAGGAAGCTTCGGCGGCTCGGGCACAACACCGATCTCCCTGGCCAATCAGTATATCATTGGGAAAACTGATGCGAATGGCAATCTAACTTCCCATTTAGGTGCACAGGCAAACAATACGATTTTTGATAGCAACAGTGGAACAAACTTCTTAGCAAATATGGAGCTCGCGCAGGCTGGATCTGGAACTCCGGCTCCTCTGGTTAATGTCAGTGGAAGCTCTGGCTCTTTCTACTCTTCAAACAATCTCTACACAGTGGGAGCTTACCACTACAAAGCGATTGCCAAGGCTTCCCCAGGCACAATGGGCGTCATTAGCGTTCGAGATACGTTCGACCTTGATGGCTCGACGTCAACGGTTGCGGGCATCTATTATGGTTGCGGATCAACATGCGGATCGACTCAACAAATTTTAAGTCCGATGTTTAAACTTCAATCAGGCGCGAGTGGCTCACAAATTTCAAGAGGGATCTACATTTACAACTCGACCATCTCTGCTCTGACGATTCAGCAGCCTCGGCTGGATCTGACAGCGAATAATGGAAGCTTTATCACATCTGATGAAACAGGCTACTCGGCTGGTATTGCAATTACAGATGCAAATATGAGATTTGCCGGAGCGGCGAATTCCAATCGATTCCCATTCTTTCTCAATAGCGG
>CBIHPB010000522.1:0-1657 GCA_966211485.1 uncultured Bdellovibrio sp. | reverse complement strand
GATCTTCAAAACCATCTGCGAATAACAATGCCATATCAAATCCCCTTTTTAAGGCTTTGCAGCCACCTTCAATATCACTTGAGTTGTTCGAATGTTGACGTTGCGATCTAAGATCAACGACCGAGCAACCACGCTGGTCGTGCGAACTTTCAGAGATCGATCCAAAATCAAAGACCGGGCAGCAACTTGAGTCGTGCGCACTTTAATCGAACGATCCAGGACCACCGATCTGGCAATCACTTGGCTGGTTCTTACGTTCGGCGGCGGCAATGGCACTTTCCAAAAGGCCATATTCGACATTTGCGCGTTGGCCGCTTCAATCCGCGCCAACACACCCAAAGTGAGGCCGGACGAGCAAGCCAGGATGAAATTTCGTCGGGACATTTTGCTCATCAGACGACCTTGATCCCGGCCGCGATGCCATTCACCGCAGCCTGAGTCCAGGATGTTGTATCCGGTTGGGTATTAAAGACCGAGCCAACCATCACCCAGCTTCCGTAATAGAGATCGAGACTCGCACTTGTGGCTGTCGAGCTATTGTAATTCGTCACCATTTGCATCTTCGCCGTATTCTGACTGGCCTTCGTCGATCTCGCTTTCACCAAAACCCCCGGTACAACCGAAGGAGTAAATGCGACAGGAAAACCTGAGAAGCTATAAAGATCCGTTTGATTCGTCGCCGTCGCAGACACATAGTCTGTCGAGTTCGCAGGAATTTCATCGACACAGGCATAATTCGAGCCCGCACTGGCCGTCATCGCAACCGATGAGTTCGCAGTCGGAATCATCGAGTAAACGCCGATGCCGCCCAAGAAAGTATTGTTGGATGTGCCAGTCGCATCGCAAAAATAAACATCGTCATAATAAAAGCTCATGCCATTTGACTGAAAATACACAGAGCTGATCGAAGTTCCGGTACCGGCCGTGTCGATGGACGTCGAGTTGATAAAGTCGACATCGTTGACTTTGACTTGGCAAGCGCCCGAAGTTCCCGAACCAAAAACATATTTCACTTCGATGTAACACCAGGTATTGGCAGTCAAAGTGGAAGACGAGGTCGCGATCGTCACGGCCGTGTTGTTGTTCACGATCGACAAAGTTCCACCGCTATTCATCACCAGACGCAGACCGGTTGACGGATTTGAAATATAGTTCATTCCGTTCATGTCTTTGCAAAATCCCATCACCGTTTTTGTCGCGCCGGTTGAAGTTGTAAAGAATCCAAATCCAAAAAACAGCGTGGATAAATTCGGTGTCGTCCAACCGAAAACGGAATCCGTCAAAAAAAGACTTTTTCCCGTGAGACCGGTTTGTGCCGTTCGCACCTGGGTCGTCGAAGGTGTCATTGTGTTCACGTAGAAGTAGCTGCCGCGAATGCCATTAATGGCCTGGTTGCGGACATAGTCATTCGCAAAGTTCGTGCTTGATGAGGCGTCGTACTCTTCAAATCCCTCTAGAAATAGCAATGCCATCCACGCCCCCGCTCCTACTGCGTTTCCTGTATCTGACTGAGCTAAATACCAATTATTTATGATAGGAGATCAAGGCGACCAGGCAAGTCCAGTCCAGTTCCGGAATTCAGAATATTGGCAAGACGCCAGTAACCGGGGCCCATCCGTCGACAAGCACCGTTTAAGTTTTGGACAGTCAAAGGGCA
>CBIHPB010000521.1:0-1674 GCA_966211485.1 uncultured Bdellovibrio sp. | reverse complement strand
TACCCAGCCGAGCACGTAGCCGATCGCCAGCAGTTGCACGACGGAGCGCACCGACGCAAGCGCAAGCCGCCGCCCCAATCCGAGCGCGAGAGCGACGGAGATAAGGCCGTTGACGACGATGAGACATGAACCGACAAATAAAATCACACCTGTGATCAAGGCTGCCATGACACTGAGACGGCGATAGCCATAACTAAACCCGGCCGAGCTTTTCTGTTTGGATTTTTTCTCGAGGTACCAAGCGATGCCAATCGCGAAGCAGTCTCCCAAATCATGAAAAGCATCCGAGATGATGGCCAAGCTGTTGGTCAACAAGCCACCGATCAGCTCGATAATCGCAAATCCCAGATTCAGGAAAAAAGCGAGCCCCAATCGGCCATCGGCGCTCCCGTGATGGTGGTGGTGATGGCCGTGGCCATGATGGTGATGATGATGCGACCCCGCTTGTGACATGCCGGCAGAATGCCATTCTTTGTGCCCGGGGGCAACCTGTGTTAGGTTCCGACTCCCATGACACGATTTCAAAAATGGACCCGCATTCTGGTTTTGTACACAGTCCTTGTCATCCTTTGGGGTGCCTGGGTTCGAATCTCCCATTCCGGCGACGGCTGCGGCGATACTTGGCCGCTTTGTCACGGGCAACTGATCCCCGAAGCCCAACAGGGAAAAACCTGGGTCGAGTTCGCCCACCGAGGCATGTCAGGTCTTTTCGGTCTTTTGGTCATCGGTTTATTTTTCTGGGCTCGCAAAGCATTCCCCGAAGGCCATTTGGTTCGCAAATGGGCTGGCTTCAGCTTGTTTTTCACGGTTACCGAAGCCCTTCTCGGGGCGAAACTTGTTTTGTTCAAACTGGTCGGTACCAACGACTCCCCTTACCGCGCTTTTATCATGAGCCTGCATTTGCTGAACTCTCTCATGCTGACTGCAAGCTTGGCGCTGACCGCGGATCTAGCAGGTTCCGCCAGCGGCTGGCTACGTCGCAAAACTTCTCCTTGGACATTTGAAGGACTGAAACCCAAGCGCATTTCGAATGGCATGGTGGTTTCCTTTATATTGATCGGAGTCAGTGGCGCGATCGCAGCCTTGGCGAATACTTTATTCCCATCACTTTCATTGAGCGAAGGTCTGGCGGCCGATTGGGATCCAGCTTCGCATTATCTGGTTCGCCTTCGCGGCCTGCACCCGCTATTGGGACTTCTCTTCGGCGGCAGTATTGCGCTGACAGCTTGGCTTTCGGTGCAACTGCAAAAACCGGATGAGGAAGTCTTGAAATTTCGCAGCCGAGCTTTAGCGGTTGCCGCGGGCACAGGAATTTTGGCAGGAATGGCGACACTTCTTTTGTTGTCACCGCTCCCGCTGAAGCTTTTCCATTTACTGCTTGCTCATAGCATTTGGATTTTGATTGTGCTTTGGATCCGTGCCGCTTTGTTCGAACCGAAGGCCTAAGCAAAATACTTTCCTGCCCCGAAACAAACCGCATATTTGACCCTCACTTTATAGCAATTGCTGCAAGCCCGGCCGTCCTATGACCGATGGCCCTACAAGCTCAGCCATCACATAACCGAAAGTCCTGCCTGTTTGGCCGCCAGCTGATTGTGAGAGCGGCAGAAAATCCGAAGATTCGCGATCTCATCCGTTCCGCCAAGGGCGACCGGCACACGATGCTCCAACTCG
>CBIHPB010000520.1:0-1685 GCA_966211485.1 uncultured Bdellovibrio sp. | reverse complement strand
TGGCTGGCAAAAAAATTCCTGTGTTCAAAAGCCGCAATCCTGCCGAGATCCCTTGGAAGAGCCTGGGCGTTGACATGGTTCTAGAGTGCACCGGCGCCTTCAAGAAAAAAGAAGACTTCATGTTGCACATCCAAGCGGGTGCCAAGCGCGTGATGGTTTCTGCTCCAGCCGACGGCGCGGATCTGACCATCGTCTACGGAATCAATCACGAAGCCTACGACCCATCAAAGCACCATGTGGTCAGCAACGCATCCTGCACGACGAACTGCTTGGCGCCGGTTGCGAAAGTTATGCACGAAACTTTCGGTGTGGAAAGCGGCATGATGACAACCATTCACTCGTACACGAATGACCAACGTATCTTGGATGCTCCTCACAGCGATTTGCGCCGGGCGCGTTCAGCGGCGGTCAGCATGATCCCGACAACGACAGGTGCGGCGAAGGCAGTTGGTTTGGTGTTGCCAGAGCTGAAGGGCAAGATTGACGGAACTTCGATCCGTGTTCCGACTCCGAACGTGAGCTTGGTGGATTTTACTTTCAACTCATCAAAAGATCTCAGCATCGATGCGATCAACGAGGCTTTGACGAAGGCTTCTCAAGGTGCCTTGAAAGGTGTTCTGGCTGTCGAGAACAACGAATTGGTCAGCGTTGATTTCAATGGCAACCCGTACTCGTCAATTGCGGATCTTCCGTCAACGATGGTGATCGGCAAGCGTTTGGGTAAGGTCATGTCTTGGTATGACAACGAGACTGGATTTTCGAACCGCATGGTGGATCTGGCTCAATACATGGCGAACCGAGGTCTGTAATGGCGATCGGGCTCAAGGGGATCAAAACGATCCGCGATTTCGAATTGAATGATAAAAATCTTTTCTTGCGATTGGATCTGAATGTTCCGATCGAAGGCGGAAAGATCACCGATGAAACCCGCATCACAGCCAGTCTTCCAACCATTCAGTATGCGTTGGAAAAAGGCGCAAAGATTGTTTTGGCTTCGCACTTGGGCCGTCCGAAGGCATTTGGAGATAAAAAATATTCGCTCGAGCCTGTGGCGAATCGTTTGACTGAACTTTTAAAGCGCGAAGTGATTTTGGTGGAAGATCCAAAGTCCGATGCGGTGAAACACTTCCTGCAAACACTGAAAAAGAATCAGATCATTTTGCTGGAAAACCTGCGCTACGAGCCAGGCGAAACCGAGAACTCGGAAGAGTTCGCAGCTGCGATGGCCAGCTACACTCAGGTCTACATCAACGACGCTTTCGGAGCTTCTCACCGGGCACACGCATCGATCGATGCGCTTCCGCGTTTGGTGAAACAAAAAGGCATCGGCTTTTTGATTGAAAAAGAAATCAAGATGCTGGATCAGTTGATGGAAAATCCAAAGCGACCGTATATTGCCATCATGGGCGGTGCGAAAGTCAGCGATAAGATCGACGTGATCGAAAAGCTGATGGATGTGGTCGATGGCATCATCATTGGTGGTGCGATGGCCTACACATTCTTGAAAGCCAAAGGTTTGGCGGTCGGGAAGTCTTTGGTTGAAACCGACAAGGTCGGTTACGCCAAAGAACTGATGGCGCGGATGGAAGCTCGTCAGAAGACTTTGCTTTTGCCAGTGGATCACATGGTGACAACCGATATCGCTTCGAACAAGGCGACAGTATCAGCCGGTGTGGCGATCGAGG
>CBIHPB010000519.1:0-1702 GCA_966211485.1 uncultured Bdellovibrio sp. | reverse complement strand
GGTGTCGATAACTTTGTAAACTCCCCGCTTGGCCGCTGGCGATGGGGGATACTTCATCAGCATTTCTTTAACCAGATAGGCTTTGGAAGGCTTCGCATGAGCACCGGCGACTCGCTCGACTTTGCCGTTATCGCCAACCAGATCGATCGTGCACCAAGTGGCCAGGCTTGAAACCAATAGCCGAGCAATGCGATTCACAGTGTTCTCGCAGTTCGTGCAATCCGCGAAAAGATCGCACGCAGCCTCCAATAGGCGGCTCTCCTCGTGTTCCCGGTCGAGGATCAAGTCAGGTTTCGGTATTCCGCTCAGCATTGAGAAAATCTCTTAAATCTCTGCTGTCCCTCCGTCAGCAAAATTGAGCGAATTGATTCAAACTTAACGTCTTTTTTATCTCCGATTTTGCCTTACAAAGCCTTCAAAGCTTTGAGGAGACCGGAGTTCGTGGCTCTTCCCGTTTCTCCTTCTCCGAAAAGGGGGTCGTTTCACGGGCTTGCATGGCGGCCCCTTGCTTTTCGGAAATCAATTTGGCCATCACGGCTTGGATTTTATTCATCAAAGAACCCGCGACGACATGATCTTTCCCTGCCTGCATGGCTTCAAAACCTTGCCGAGCCACCTTTGCCGGATCGTCCTTCTTCGACTGTCCCACTTTCGTATCCATCATTCCCGCCCGCTGGAAGAAATCGGTTTCGGTCGCGCCGGGCTGCAGGGCTGTGACCGAGATCTTGAGGTCTTTCAGCTCATAGGCCAGGGCCTCGGAAAAGGACTGCACAAAGGCTTTTGAGGCCGCATAGACGGCTTCATAGGGACCCGGAGTTGCCGCGGCGACCGAAGAGGTAAAAAGAATTTTTCCGTGACCGCGCAAAATAAAATCCGGCAGAACTTTTTTTGTCAGGTGTACGACCGAAATCACATTCAGCCGGATCAGATCCAGCTCGGCCATCAAATCCGTCTTCGCAAAAGCTCCTGAACTCCCAACTCCGGCGTTCAAAACCAGGCATTCCAAGGGTTCTGGTAAAGCTTCAATGGCCTGGTAAAAATTTTCGACTCCTTCAAAGGTGGTCAAATCTGTTTGGACGGCTTTGACCTCGTGGTTGAAGCGCCGAATGACGTCGGCCGCCTCGTAGATTTCAGGGCTTTCCGCGCAGATTAAAAGGTTGAATCCCTCCTCGGCAAAAACCTTGGCCAGTTCATAGCCGATACCGCTGGAAGCGCCTGTGATCGCAGCCCACTGGCCGTGTGTTTGATTTTGTGTTTCCATTTAAAATCCACTCCATGCATGTCAATGATGACTTTGATGCAGTCGTTTTTCTGTTCATTGAATTTTTGATAAGCCTCCGGTCCATCATCAATGCGAATTTTATGAGTGATAACGGTCGATAGATCGACTTTTTCCTGAAGCACGAGATCCAAGAGCGGTTTCATATAGCGCTGAGTATGAGTTTGCCCCATTTTCAAAGTCAGACCTTTGGCAAACGCAGCCCCGAACGGAAGTTTGTCCAAAACGCCGCCATAAACACCAGGAATCGAAACCGTTCCGCACTTTTTGCAAGCTTGAAGAGCCTGACGAAGCACATCCGGACGATCGGTTCCCAGCTTCACCGCCATTTTAACTCGGTCCACGCCGGCCGTAACCGTGTGTCCGTGCGCCTCCAAACCGACAGCATCGATGCAAGAGTCTGGGCCGGCGCCACCCGTGCGA
>CBIHPB010000518.1:0-1717 GCA_966211485.1 uncultured Bdellovibrio sp. | reverse complement strand
GACTACAACTACGACCACCTATGGAACGACCAGCTAAGCCTGGATCTGACCCCAACCCATCGACATTCACTATGCCGAAGGCGATCAAGGCCCTGAGTGAAATCGCCGCGAATTTTATCGGAAAGGTTTTTCACATCCGGATAAGCCGTCTTCGCCGACCAGCTGGAATAATTCCACTTCATCCAGTAAGGAAAATTGTGAATCTCCCGAGCCGCCCACCAAAACATCACCGCCCCTAGCGGCAACACAAAAAACCAAACCCACACCGACGCCATCGATCGGCGCATCCACAAACCAGCCAACACGGCCGCCAGCAAACACAGAAAAAGCTGCATGGTCGGAAGCACGCGGATATCAACAAGTCCCAGCGGCGGAAAAATAAAATAGTAAATAAACCCAGCCAAGAAAACGCAGATCGCCATTGGAAACAGAACCTGCCATTCGCGTTCGGGGTTCGAGCGCTGAAAGCGCCGGATGCCAAAGTACAAAAGCGCAAGAACCGTGAAAATCGCAAACGGCCAGAAGAGCTGCGGGAAAGCCTCTTGCAAAAGCTGGCTGCCGGACCACTTGAGGCCAAAAGCTGTGTTCCACTTGGAATTGTGAAGCATCGGAATCACAAACCACGCCGACAGCAACAAAGATCCGACACCGGACAGAGCGAGCTTTCTCAAGCGCTCTTTCATCGGTTCTGATTTTTCAAAAAACAGGAACGACAAAAAAACAATCGGCAGAAACAACGCCACGTAGAAGTGAGAAATCAAAACAGCTGCGAACAAAAATGTCGCCAGCCAGGGAAACCGTTTCTTCATCAAGGCCGAACCCATCGCCCCGATTCCCAGTATGAAAAAACAATTGGCGTACATATGTGCAAACTGTCCGGCTAAGGTCGAAAGCGCATTCCCACCCCACATACTGAAAGACTCGTTGTACAAATAAGAAAGGCTCGCCAAAGTCGCCAAGGCCGGGATTGGAAAACGCACCCGCCACATCCGAAGGCTGAGATAAACACACAGCGGAAAAGCCGCAACCGGCAGAATGCTTCCGATATTGAAAGCTCGCCCCAATGGCATCAACAAAGACAGAAATGCCATGATCAGATAAGGCAGCGGGAAATAATGTGTCAGGTGTGGTTCTCCGCCCAAGTTACCCGGATTCCAAACACGAATCTCGCCGTGCGGAAGTCCTTCTTTCACCAAAGTCACCAGTGGCCAAAAATGCGAACCCGTATCCCCGCCCGTGGCGGGCTCGTTATTGAGCACATCCGGTGGCGAGAAGAAAAAGAAAAGTCCCAGAGCGAAAATCAGAACCAGCACATCCACCCAGGGACGTGCCTTCCAAAGAAAGTGAATCCATTTGCGGAAAAATTGAGTCCTGGTCATGGCACCCGAATGCGGTGAAACCAAGAATCTGTTTTTTTCAGTTCGCGCCAAACGCGGTAGAGATTGCTGTAGCGGTAAAAACCTTCATGCCAGATATTGAACCGGCTTTTTCGCAGGTCTTCACACTGCACTCCGACCTGAAGCACGGTTTTTTTGTGATGGATCAGCCAAACACAGATTTCAAAAACATAGGCGGTCCATGTGTCGATCTCATCCAGAATCGGCAGAATCAAATCGCGGCGATAACCTTTCGCCCCCATCGAGAAATCGGTGATGGTCATGTTGAACAGCACCTGCGTCACGAAAAGATAGACCTGACTTCCCAGCACGCGAACAAA
>CBIHPB010000517.1:0-1721 GCA_966211485.1 uncultured Bdellovibrio sp. | reverse complement strand
ATTCGCATCGACATGAAAATGTGAAAGGAACCGCTTATGAAAACACTTTTGATGTTCGCAACATTTCTGTTCAGCTTGTTAACATGGGCGACCCCGCCGCCGGCCAATTACCCGATCGTCAAAGGCGAAGTTCGCAAAGTCGACCTGCACGCCAATCGCATCACGATCAAGCACGAGGAAATCCCAAATCTTCATATGGCTCCGATGACCATGTCCTTTCTGGCTCAGGATCCGCAGCTATTAAATGGCCTGGTGGTTGGAGATCAAATCAACTTTGTGGCCGATGAGATTGATGGCGATCTGACAGTCCTGTGGTTGGAAAAACAGACGGAGCCGGCGTTGCCGATTGTCAAAGGCATCGTTCGCAAAGTGGATCTTGCCACCAATCGCATCACGATCAAACACGAAGCGATTCCAAACCTGAATATGGGCCCGATGACCATGTCATTTCTTGCACAAGATCCCCATATGTTGGTGGGCCTGGCCGCCGGAGACCGAGTCAATTTCACCGCCGATGAAATCGATGACGAGCTGACTGTGATCTGGATCGAGAAAGCCGCCACCCAAGGACAGATGGCCTCTGAAATTCTTTGCACGGGTCAGGCACCGACAAATCCAAGAACGAATGTGGAAATTAATGTCCGCCCCGAAACCTTCAGCACCATCCGCTATGAATATGCCGAAGGTCCTTATCAGGGAACTTCATATATCAATTCCATCGGCCACATGGTGCCGCAAGTTTTTGGCGATCAGTATTTTTATCGATCCGGCGAAGGAAACATGGCGACAGTTCTTCAGTTCGGATTGCGCGGAACGCAGTTCCTCAATCCTCGCTTTACAAACTTCAGCTCGGGAATGAATCAAACCCCGGTCCAATGCAATTTTCAGGAATAATCGGAAATTTGACGCCAAGTCCTTTTTCGTTTCAAGTAACTGCCTCCAAAATACTGTTTCACGCAAAAGTGTATTCCACGTGCTTTTTTCAGAAAATTCATCTCAGACCGAAGGCTCACCAAAATCCCAGATGACAAGCGCACAGACCCTTCGCCCCGAGCGAAAAAAGACGTCCTAGGCAGGCACTTTGTCGAGACATTGGACATCAGACTGAACTAAATAAAAATATGATCGGTTTCCAGACCGGAACGGAATTCGCATAGCGGTCTTGGCCGGTGTCATGAAGGCACTCGCCAGCCTCAAAGGACTGAATATGAAAATTTTCCTGAGTGTTTTGTTGACAGCATTGACCTTTCAAAATGCCTGGTCCGCGACCACGGCCCTTTCACCCAATGACGTTTCGATTCTGATGCCGCTTCCGCTGACTCCGCAGCAGGCCGAATCGCATCTCTACATGGGAAAGCTGTTGGATCTTTGGCCGAAGGAACACAATCGCACCGTTATCAAAAAATTGTTTTCGACACCTCCCGGCTCTGCCGACGGATTGATGGCCGCCATGCTGGTCACCGCCTTTCGCTTTGATCCCTGCTTTCCAAAATTGAACTTCGACAATCCGGCCAGTTGCCAAGCGCAGATTCGATTGTCGGCGCAGTATTTTTACCCAGCGGACAGCGGCGTTCTGTCAGAGGCTTCTCGTGACGAAGTCTCCATGCACGCGTTTTACAATCTCAGCGCGCAAGAAGCAAAAGAGGTGGTTGAAGCGCTTCGAAAATTGAAATCGGAATCCCCTGTGCCAACCGAGGGCAAACCCCTGTTCATCCATCCAG
>CBIHPB010000516.1:0-1724 GCA_966211485.1 uncultured Bdellovibrio sp. | reverse complement strand
CCAAACCGTACTCGTGCTCTTCCGTCAACAGCACCGTCTGCTTGCGACGGGCACGTTCACGATCTCGCTCACGCACATACTCGGCGCGCATTTTTTCGTGATCCTGACGTCTTTGCTTTTTTACTTCTTGATCTTCACGGTACTCGTCACTGCGCTCGTCCAAGGCCGCTTTCTGCTGAGCCTTCCAGCGCTTGTATTCGCCGACTGAATCCAGGCGGTCTTTTTCCCACTCTTCGCGAGTGCGCTTGACGGAACTTGCACCTGCCTCGCGTTCGCGATCCGCTTCGGCGTTTCGCCGTTGTTGCTGTGCAAAACCAAGCAGACGCTCTTCTTCTGTGAATTCTTGTGCGGAAGCGACGACTCCGGCTGTGACCATGGCTAGAATAAAAAGTGCTAAAGACTGCTTTTGTCTCACCTGATTAGAATAAAAGCCTGCGGGTTTCGACACAACTTTCCACTCGACCTTTGGTGGGAACACCGCTAGATTCTGGACCCTATGATGGAAGTTTTGATTTTCTCCCTGAAAGCCCTTGTCATTGTCGTCAGCCTTGCCGCCCTGATTATCTTGGTCGCAATCATGGCCGCCCGAGCCAGCCAGAAAAGTGAGCTCGAGGTCGAACCACTTCACAAGAAGTATAAGGATCTCGCCTACTTCCTGAAATCATTTACAGCCACTAAGGAAGAGTTGAAGGACGAAAAGAAAAAGCGCAAGGCCGAGAAGAAAGCCGAAAAAGAGGCCGAAGCTCCCAAGAAAAAAGTCTTCGTTCTGACCTTTGACGGCGACATCAACGCCAGCCAAACCGAGAACTTACGCGAAGAAATCACAGCTTTACTTCAAACCGCGACCCCACAAGACGAAGTCGTCGCCCGCGTGGAAAGCCCCGGTGGCGTGGTCCACGGCTACGGCTTGGCCGCTTCCCAATTGCTGCGAATCCGCGAACGCGGCATTCCTTTGACTGTCTGCGTTGATAAAGTCGCAGCTTCCGGCGGATATTTGATGGCCTGTGTGGCGAACCGAATCCTAGCCGCCCCGTTTGCCATCGTCGGTTCCATCGGTGTGGTGGCACAGGTTCCAAACGTTCACCGACTTCTGAAAAAGCACGACGTTGATTACAAAGAATACACGGCGGGCGAGTACAAACGGACCGTCGGCCTCTTGGGTGAAATCACTCCAGCTGGCGAAGCTCACTTCCAAGAACGTCTGCATGATACACATAAGCTGTTTAAAAATTTCGTTCACCAGTTCCGCCCGCAGGTCGACCTGCACAAGGTCGCCAATGGCGATTACTGGTTCGGTGAAGAGGCGAAGCTCTTGGGGCTTGTGGACGAGCTGAAAACCAGCGACGACTATTTGCTCAGCTTTGAGAAGGATACGCCGATCTTTGAGATCAGCTACGAGGTCAAAGAAACGCTTTCAGACAAGCTCTCTGGAGTTTTGGGGAAGGCCTTTACACTGTCGCTCAACAAGGTTTTGAGCCGGCTTGAGCAGTCTCGGTTTTTGTAATCCACATTTTCACTGCTTCTTACATTTTCTGAATTGTAATCGAAGATCAGATCTCCACTTCAAGTGATCTTGACCTCCTGTCGCCTTTCCTGAAAACGGCGGCATCCATGCCGCCGCCCGAAGGGTGCGCCCCTGGATGGGCGCATTTTGAGGACACACGACTTTAGGATGGGATACTCTTCGGTCGGCGGTTCGGGCTTTTGAGTTTTAGTTTTTCTGT
>CBIHPB010000515.1:0-1740 GCA_966211485.1 uncultured Bdellovibrio sp. | reverse complement strand
CTCCGACCGAACCTTTGCCTTTGGCCGCTCCCGAGCTGACGATTTCCCCCGAGCATTCCGAAATTCTGGAAGGTGAAGATCTGGATTTTGAAGTTCAAGGCGGTCGCTACCCTTATGATTTCGCCATTGTCAGCGGTGGTGGTTTGATCAACGACGCCGGCGTTTACCAGGCTCCGGATCGCGCTGGAAAAGCGATCATCGAAGTGCATGATCAGATCGGCCAAAGCAAGCGCGCTTACGTGAATATCAAGGCCGCCGACAAACCGGATCAAGTTTTGGTTTTGCAAAACCTGAAATTCGTTTTCGGAAAAGACGAACTGATTCCGGAGTCCAAAAAGACTTTGTTCCGCGATCTCGGTCAGCTTGAAAACGTGCAGATCCGCGAAATCATCGTCGAAGGCCACACCGACAATGTCGGAAAACCCGAA
The DNA here is from genome assembly GCA_966211485.1 of uncultured Bdellovibrio sp. Lineage (GTDB taxonomy): Bacteria > Bdellovibrionota > Bdellovibrionia > Bdellovibrionales > Bdellovibrionaceae > 21-14-0-10-47-8. Next base: position 1,312 of record CBIHPB010000515.1, on the reverse strand, counting down.
GCCAATCGCTGGCTGGGCGCTCGCCGAGCGGCGGCCATTCGTCGGGCTATTCTTGAGCGTCTGACTTTACAACCAAAACAAGTCAAGTCCGTCAGCTTCGGAGAAGCCCGTCCACTGAGTTCCAACGACACGGAAAAAGGTCGGCAGATCAACCGCCGGGTTGAATTGAAAGTTTACTGGAAGCAGAAGTAAAGCCAGGCTTACTCGGGCAAAATGGGGCTACGCGACATGCGTTAAAGCTCAGCATTCATGTCTCGCTTTTTGCGACATTTTTCCGCTATAAGGGCAAGAAAGAAATCGACTGTCCTCTGTGAACCACAATATTTTCTTCCAGAAATGAAAAATATGAAGCCAGATTTTTTGACCATTCTTGAAGAAGAGTATTCGAAATGCCGCGAATCGAACCACCGCTTTTCCGTGCGTGGTTTTGCTCGCAAGCTGAACATTCATCCGGCCACACTGGCCTCTGTGATGAAAGGCAGCCGCAACATTCCCAAACATCACGTTCTGCCTTTGACAGACAAACTGAAGCTGAATCCGGCCCGCCGAAATCGCTTCATCCGCAGTGTTCAAAACTACAATCGCGGAAAAGTTTTTCTGGAAGAGTCGCTCGACAATTCGACCCAGGTTCTGGACAGCAATATCCATCGCGATATCATCGTCAACTGGGAGCACTTCGCAATCCTGACTTTGCTTGAAATCAAGGACACGGTTTGGACACCGGATTTGATCGGCGGACGGCTGAATCTGAAGATGCCACGCCTGCAAGTGGTGCTGGACAATTTGGTCCAGGCGCGAATGATTCAACACACCGATGGTGTCTACAGTCTGACCGAGCCCACATCCTACGCGACGACCGAAGACGTTCCGTCCGAAGCGCTTCGCGAAGCCCATGCGAACGAGCTGCACTTGGCGCTGGATAAACTGGATAAAGTTCCCGTTCACTTGCGCGATTACTCTTCTCGAACGATGGCCATTGATCCCAAGCGCCTGCCAGAGGCCAAAGAGGCCATCCGAAAATTCCGCAATGAACTGGCCGATCTTTTGGAAGATGGCGAGCAGAGCGAAGTTTACTTGCTCACCTTGCAATTGTTGCCGATGTCCCAACCTCAAAGCGAGACGACAAAATGAAAACATGGATCTTTCTGACTGCCCTTCTTTCCGTCACCCAAGCTTCCGCTGGCCACGACAAAGGCAATGGTGGATTTGCCATTCAATGCATGACCGAAGGCACGATCCGAACTGAAGTTTTGGATTTGTACGAAGCCCGTTGGGTGCGCAACCTGACGATGAAGACTTTCACTTCGCAGGA
>CBIHPB010000514.1:0-1755 GCA_966211485.1 uncultured Bdellovibrio sp. | reverse complement strand
TCAGAACGGCCCGGTGAATGTTCAGGAAACTTACGACAATCTCTATCGTGAAATTGTCGGACAAGAGCCAATTGCAGGAAATCACTTCCCAGGGACATTCGGGCATATGATGGGTGGCTACGATGCCGGATACTATGGCTATCTGTGGTCGGAAGTTTACGCTCAGGATATGTTCACTCAGTTCCCAGCGAACGATCTGACCGACAGCGAAGTCGGCGGACGTTACCGCAATATCATTCTCGAGCAGGGCAATATGAAAGACGCTCTGACATTACTGCGAGAATTCCTGGGTCGCGAGCCGAACTCGGATGCATTCTTCCGCAAGCTCGGACTTTAAGTTCTACTGATTCGAACGTCTTTATAGAAAGCCAGCTCTCTGAGCTGGCTTTTTTTATTCTAATGTTGCGGCCGACTTCAGAAGCTCGATCATCTGCTGAGACAATTCGTCGTGATAAAGCCCGTAGGACTCGACATAGACGCCTTTGATCCCGGATTTAGGATCGCGGATGGCATAAGCGATGGATTGATCGTCAGGGTCTGAGGTGTTTTCGAAACGGATGTGATCGTCAACGACGATTTGCTTGGGATCCAACTGAATTTCACCCGAGCGAGCTTCGAAATGGTCAAATCGAGCGGAGAGATTTTCCGTGTAGCCGGCAGCTTCGAGGCGATGGAGTTCTTCGGTTAGGCAATTCATGAAACCGGTCCCTGCTTTAAGAATATCTTTCGCTTCTGATTCGAACATGCCCTGCTCCTTTGAAAGGATCTTCAGTTGATCCTCCCAAGAAAATGGATTTAAGAAAACCAGTGGGGGCTTGTTTCTTGTCAGAGAAGAGCCGCGTTACAAGGCCTTCTTCAAATGAACCGGATCGGCCTTCTTTCTGAGGCGAATGTTGAGGATTTCGACGAAGAGCGAGAAGGCCATGGCAAAATAAATATAGCCTTTTGAAATGTGCTGATCCAAACCTTCGGCGATCAGTGTGATTCCGATCATCAATAAGAAACTGAGAGCTAGGATTTTGATCGTCGGGTGGCGATCGACGAAATCAGAGATAGGTTTGGCTGTGAACATCATTACCAGTGTCGAGACGATGACGGCTGCGACCATGATGGAGATTTGATTGACCATTCCGACTGCTGTAATAACTGAATCCAAAGAAAAGACGATATCCAATAATAGGATTTGGGCGATGACGCTGGCAAATTTATTGGCGGCTTGAGTTTTTGAGACTTCTTCGCTTGCTTCCAGCTTGGCGTGGATTTCATGTGTGCTTTTGGCGATAAGAAAAAGACCTCCCAAAAGTAAAATCAGATCTCGCCCCGAGATTTCTTCGTTGAAGACGGTGAACAGTGGATCTGTGAGACCGATCACCCATGATAGTGATAAAAGCAGACCGACTCGTGTGATGACGGCTAGACTCAAGCCGACGGTCCGGGCTTTTTGTTGTTGGTTTGCTGGAAGCTTGGACGAGAGGATTGAGATAAAGATAATGTTGTCGATTCCCAGGACCAGTTCCAGCAAACAAAGTGTGAGAAATGGAACGATCGCTTCGACGGTGAATAATGATTCCAAAGAATCCTCCTATTGACGAACTCATTAGGGGGTAGGCGCTGCCTTCGAGTCAAGCAAATGCCCGGCTTCAGGTCTTGGATCAAAATAAGAGAAGGAGTTGTTCGTTGAAAGCAATGGATCCAGATTTTGTCTGCAAACTTGCTCTGAGGTCAGGCCAATGATGCAATGTTAGGACATGAAAA
>CBIHPB010000513.1:0-1761 GCA_966211485.1 uncultured Bdellovibrio sp. | reverse complement strand
GATTGGGATCAATCGCTTTTGGGTTCCAGCGATTGACGGTTTCATAGGCCCAGGGACTGATACACGGAGTGCAAAGGAAATTAAATTTATCCGCGTATTTTGCAGCCTCTCGTTTCAAAAATGCCAAGGCCCCATGAACACCGCTGGTTTCATAACCATGAACCCCGCCTGTGATCAGGATCGTTTTCTTTTTCGGATCAAAGTTTCGAGATTTCACCAAAAAGACCGGATACAAATCCGGGTTGATTGAAAGAGCGCCATACTGATTCACATCAAAGAATGATTTCAGCGCTTCAATTTGAGTGACGACGTCGCGCCGGTAAGAGCGTTGAATGCGCTGCTTTTGAAACCACGCTTCTTTTTCAGCTGGGCCCCAAGGAATGGTATTATTCATGGCCATATTTTATAGATGATTTGCAGGGTTTTGCCTATGGTAAATCAATATGACCTTGTTATTATTCGCTGGCGCATTCATAGCGGCAAGCTGGCCTGAGCCAGCTGACGAAAGATGCTCAACTTACTTTTCACCTTTTGCCGCTTCGACTTCTTCAAGCTTTCGCATGGCTGGAGCATTTTCCACTTCGGCGAGATTTTCGATTTTCTTATCGCCCAGATAAAGGAATCCGCCAACCATCGCCGCTTGGGCGGCCGTGCTTGCGGCCAATTTGGAATAGCCTTTCACTCCCATGCGCTTGTTGAAATCAGCAACCGCCTTTTTGACATGCGCAGATCGATCCACTTCCACTGCGGTGACGTTTTTGTAACCGTCTTTTTCAAGGACATTGGCGTAGTGCTGAACCTTTTTAGCTTCTGCTGGTGCCTCAATGACAATTGACTGCGCCTTCATCCATGGCTCTCGCTTGGATAATAATTTGCGCGCCTCGGCTTTTTCCTGCTCACTCGCAAACGGAATCTCACGACCTGTTTTCATGTCATTCTTTGATATTTCACCGGACGCCAAGCGAGTCACGATGCTATCTTTACCAAAAAAGTTCACATTTTCGAGCCGATCTCCCTCGTTTCTCACATAATAACTAAGCGTCACATTTCGATAACGAGACATACCAGGAGCCTGCACTTCATCGTCCCATCGATTGATTTCAAGCGAGACTGTGTTTGCATGGTTGCGGATCACGATTTCTTTATGATCGCCACGTACGATTCGATTTCTGTAGCGATCCGAGACTGTCTTTGGATCTGGATCCTGAGCCGGCGCCACAACATAGATGTCGTTTCGAGAAGCGCCGGACATCGTATTTAAGTTCATGGCCTTACCATAGGTCGAAATCGGCTTTTCATTTGGTACGGGGCCCGTTTTCTTTGAGGTCACAAGCTCTGACATGTAACTGCCATTCGCCACCGCCGCTGCGGGCAGGCTCAGTTGCAGAGCCAGCCTTTCGTTTTCAGTCATTTCCGCGAAAGCAGCAATGGATTGAAAGACCAAAGCACTTGCCAGACAGATCATCGGTATTTTGGTCGCTAAAATACGGTTGTACAAAATAGGGTATCGCATCAGGTTCTCCTGTATTGTTCCTATTTAAGGATGACGAAATCCCTGACAGTTCACCACGGTCATGTAACGTGGATATTGGGCCGTTACTTTAGGAATTTCATAGCATTAGATCGGTCTGTCGCTTTTTGAGACACTCGCAAATAGCAGAACATCTCCTGATCAGCGGCGTTTCCGAATTGCTGGTTTCAACACTTGGCGATTCTGTCGACTACGAACCTTATGCTCGCACTCGCGCCTTCTACCGAAAA
>CBIHPB010000512.1:0-1767 GCA_966211485.1 uncultured Bdellovibrio sp. | reverse complement strand
TGAGCTCACCAAATCTTCGCTGTATGTAGGATTGCTAGGGACCGTGCAGTTGGTGCCTGTTTTGATTTTCGGTCTTTTAGGCGGATCAGTTGCTGACTCGATGGATCGCCGAAAATTAATTTTGATTTCCGAAGCGGTGATGTGCGTGGCTTGTTTGGCGTTGATGCTAAATGCGGCCATGGCGACGCCGAATATTTGGGTCATTTTTGCCGCCACGGCCTTGATGCAATCCGCAAATGGTTTTCATCGTCCTGCGATGGAGGCGATGACTCAAAAACTTGTGCAACCTGAAGATTTCGCCTCGGTTGGAGCTTTGGGATCTTTTCGGTATACCTTTGCGGCGGTCTCGGGTCCGGCATTAGGCGGATTGTTGATTGCGACTTACGGAGCCAAGGTCGCCTATGCCTTCGATTTTGCCACTTTTCTGATTGCCATGTTCACCGTTTGGAAAATCCGTCACATGCCGGCACCCGAAAATTCAAAGAAGGCCGGACTGGATAGCATCCTTGAAGGGTTGAAATACGCTTGGGTTCGACCCGAATTGATGGGGACTTACATCGTCGATATCGTGGCGATGACTTTTGCTTTTCCAACCGCACTTTTTCCCGCGATGGGAACAGAATGGGGCGGAGCTGGCGCAGCTGGTGCTTTGTATTCCGCAATGGCGGTTGGAAGCTTGTTGATGACTTTATTTAGTGGATGGACGGCGAAAGTTTCCCGACATGGCCGAGCGGTTGTGATTTCCGCAGCTGCATGGGGCGTTGCTGTGATTGTGCTGGGCTATGCACCCAATCTTTGGACGGCCCTTCTGTGTTTAGGAATTGCTGGCGCCAGTGATATGATCAGTGCGCTTTTTCGCGGCGTTATTTGGAACGAGTCCGTTCCGAATGAAATGCGCGGTCGCTTGGCAGGTATTGAGATGATCTCTTATATGACAGGGCCTTTGATCGGAAATGCTCGCGCCGGATGGATGGCCACTGTTTCAAGCAATCAAACTTCGATTGTTTCGGGTGGAATTCTCTGCGTTATTGGCGTGCTGGTTTGCGGCTTTGCTTTGCCCCGGTTTTGGAAATATAAATCTTCCAAAACCGAGGCCGCAGCATGATCTCAGCAACACTGACTATTCTCAATTCCATCTTTTGGTGCCTTCTGCTTTATCCATTCGCGCTGATGCGAATTCTGGTTCCCTATCAGCCGTTTCGTCATTGGTGTCAGCTTCAGGCCGTTCGCATCGCCGAAAATTTTATCGATGTGAACAGCTGGAATATGGCGGTCACCCAGAATATCAAATGGAAGATTGTTCTGCCGGAAGGTCTTTCACCTGCGAAAAATTATTTGGTGTGTAGCAATCATCAGTCATGGGTCGATATCATTGTTATTCAGAAAGTGTTGAACCGGAAAATTCCTTTTATCCGTTTCTTTTTAAAGAAAGAGCTGATCTGGGTTCCTCTGTTGGGGGTCGCCTGGTGGGCGCTGGATTTTCCCTACATGAAACGGCATTCGAAAGAGTACATCCGAAAAAATCCTCATAAACGAAACGAGGATCTGAAGACCACCGAACGAGCGATGGAAAAATTCAAAGATCTTAATTTTTCCATTTTGAATTTTCTGGAAGGCACCCGCTTCACCAAAGAAAAGCACGATCGCCAGGCTTCGCCATTCAAACATTTGCTGAACCCGAAAACCGGCGGCTTTGCCTTTGCACTGACCACCATGAAAGATAAACTGAACTCGATCTTAGATGTCACCATTGTTTATCCGGGTGGC
>CBIHPB010000511.1:0-1781 GCA_966211485.1 uncultured Bdellovibrio sp. | reverse complement strand
AACGAAACTACACACCTGCGGAAGTCACAAAACTTCGCACGTCATTGCCTGTCGATCACAGCATCGCCAAGCGCACATCTGAAAAGCTGTGGAGCTTGATCAACGGTCCTCACTATGTGAACACTTTCGGGGCCATGACCGGCGCACAAGCCGTTCAAATGGTGAAGGGTGGTTTGAAATCAATTTACCTTTCAGGCTGGCAGGTCGCCGCTGACGCGAACTTGGCGGGGCAAACTTATCCGGATCAATCGCTGTATCCATCGAACTCGGTTCCACAGGTTGTTCGTCGTATCAACAATGCTTTCCAACGCGCGGATCAAATCGCTCGTTCTAGCGGTGTGAAGACGGGCCCACAAAATACAGAGTGGTATGCACCGATTGTTGCGGATGCGGAAGCGGGCTTCGGTGGTCCACTGCATGCGTTCGAGTTGATGAAATCCATGATCGAAGCGGGCGCTGCTGGCGTTCACTTTGAAGATCAACTGGCAGCCGAAAAAAAATGCGGCCACTTGGCGGGTAAAGTTTTGGTTCCAACTGCGAACTTCGTGCGATCACTGCAGGGTGCACGCTTGGCTGCTGACGTGTTGGGTGTTCCGACTGTGATCATCGCGCGAACGGATGCTTTAAGCGCGACACTGATGACTTCGGACATCGATCCAGCGGATCGTTCTTTTATGACGGGCGAGCGCACTCCAGAAGGTTACTTTGTGATCAAGGGCGGTCTCGAGCAGGCGATTGCACGCTCGTTGGCTTATGCTCCGTATGCGGATGTGTTGTGGTTTGAAACTTCAAAGCCAGATATGAAAGAAGCGGAAATCTTCGCTCGTGAGATTCATGCGAAATTCCCAGGCAAGATTTTGGCTTACAACTGCTCGCCAAGCTTTAACTGGAAGATGCATTTGTCAGACGCTGAAATTGCGGCCTTCCAATCGACATTGGGTAAATTGGGATACAAATTCCAGTTCATCACATTGGCTGGATGGCACTTGCTGAATTACCACACTTTCGATTTGGCAAAAGACTACGCGGAAAGCGGAATGTCGGCTTACGTTGAATTGCAGGAGAAGGAATTCGCACAGGCCAACAACGGCTACACAGCTGTTCGTCACCAGCAAGAAGTCGGCACGGGTTATTTTGATCACGTGTTGAACTTGATCACCGAAGGAACGGCATCGACGGGCGCGCTGAAAGGTTCGACCGAGGGCGATCAGTTCCATCACGCTCATCACTAGATATTATTTTTGAGACCGGCTGCACCCCTATGCCGCCGGTTGAATGCATAGCCGCTGGGTCTTCGATCCGGCGGCTTTTCTTTTGGCTAGTCTTGTTTCCAATCGTCTAGAGTCGTTATTATTTAGATCCTTTAATCATTGGTCGCTACGCTTTCTGTGGCGTCGTTGGGCCGGTTTTTAAGTCTCTTTGTCTAGAATTGTTCTTTGAGTACAATAAATATTCATTTATGTGAAAGTTTGACGTGAACCCAATTTCAGTACCAGTTACATTGCGACTAGTCGATTCTCAAGCGGTATTCCAGCAGGCGTAAAAGTTTCCGGAGCCGGCGGTCTGTATCCAAGCGAACTGTGCGGCCTTTTCGTGTTGTAGTGAACTCTCCATCTCTCGATCATGACTTGCGCTTCTTTCAACGAGTAAAATATTTCTCTGTTCAAAAGTTCATCTCGCAGTTTTCCATTAAATGATTCGATGTAGCAATTCTCCCCTGGTGACCGTGGAGTGATAAATAACGGCTCCAGCTCAAGCTTTCTGAACCACATTCGCACCTG
>CBIHPB010000510.1:0-1789 GCA_966211485.1 uncultured Bdellovibrio sp. | reverse complement strand
CGGAACTCAAGCGTTTTTCTTGAGCCGATTGTGCGGACCTGCAGGCCATGGGGGAAGTGCCGGCAATTGCGAGCGATAAAAGTGCAGCAACAAACACAAAGACCTCTGGCAGTTTGGGAGCGTGATACCACGATGAACCTGCATTTCCTGGGCCTGTTTTGAGAGGCGGGAGCTAAAGTTTGCGAGTTTTCCCATGCTTCAAACACGCCACACATGACTTCGGTTTGCTAAGTCCCTATACTGTGCGCCGCAAGGATTTGGCATGGCAAAAGAACTGGAAAATCTCTATTGGATCGAAGACCTGCTGCCGCAGGATATTCAGCGCCGACGCATGTTTGGTGGCTTTGCTTATTACGCCGATGAAAAGCTGATGCTTCTGATGTTCGAGTCGCTGGGAAACAAAAAATACCACGGCGAGCATTTTGATTTTGAAATTTGGAACGGCTGCATGTTTCCTGTCGAGAAAGACCTGCAACCGGAAGTTTTGAAATCCTATCCCTATCTGCTTTCGCATCCGGTTCTTCCCAAGTGGTTGTACCTGCCATCTGAAACCGAAGACTTTGAAAATCTGGTTCAGCCTTTGTTGCGTGAAATTCGTCGCAAGAGCGAGCTGTTCGGGACGATTCCAAATGCCAAAAAATCGAAAGCGAAAAAACGAACAGTCGAGGACGAGATCGACGAAAATTTAGATACTCGGCGGCCGACAATGTTTAGCGATGAGCCTGTGCAGAAGACTTTTCAGAAGGCGAAGAGGATTTCCGATTTGAAAAATTTAGGACCCGAAACAGAAAAGGGATTTCTGAAAGCGGGAATCAAAACGCCGCAGCAGTTTCAAAAATTGGGTTGGAAGAAGACGATGGAGATGCTTTGCAAATCCAATCCGAAAAACAATCACTCGATCTATGCTTATGCGGTGATTGGGGCATTGGAAAACAAAATCTGGAATGGGATTTCAGAAGAGAGCAAACGGGAAGCGCGGGCATTTATGAAGTCCTTGCGAGATGCGGCGGCTTCGAAGCCGAATGCGAAACCTCAACCTAAATCCAAGCCCAAGCCGAAATCAAAGCCGAAGAAATCGAAAAAAGCCGCGAAGAAGAAGCGCTGACCGGTCCTTTGTCCGAAGGTCTGGGTTTCCTGGTCTTCTTAAAACTTCGACACTTTCCGAAAAAGTGTCATGAAGCAAACCATCTTTTTCATCGCTCTTTTTTCGTCTTTGGCAGCTTGGGCTGAAATCAATATTCGATATGGTTCCAACAGTGGTGAAAGCCGCATGGCCGATGTGAACCAAAACGGTCAGCAAAGTTTTTTCTTCAGTGGTTCGAATTCAAATCTTGATTTGATTTTCTATATGGGTCGATTGGGAATTGGTGGACGTTACACCAAACTTGATACCATTCAGGGCTACAAAGTCGGATCCAGCGGGCAGAGTTCGCAGGCGACCGATATTGCTCCGTCATCGGCGCGCCTTTTGAATTCGGGATTGTCGGCTTTGGTCAGTCTTCGATTTTACAGCTCGGAATTTGAGACGGAATTTAAGATTGAAAAAGCAGATGTCACAAAAATTCCTTCGAAGGGATTTGGAGATTTGGTTTTGACCGCTGGCAAAGCCAATCAGTTTCAAATGATCACCAAAGATGAAAGTGGCTCGGAAGCGCTATACACCGCGACCAATGTTGATAATTTTTCGGCCAGTCTGCTGGCGGGGTCTCAAATCTCGGCTTTGAGTTTGGGCTTGGAAGCCGGCTATGGCGAAATGCCTGGGCCCACTGCGCGTCTCGACGCGACGGGG
>CBIHPB010000509.1:0-1795 GCA_966211485.1 uncultured Bdellovibrio sp. | reverse complement strand
AATGGGATCCGTGTGGGGACAGAAACTAAAAACGATGATCCTAAAATATGCGGTCAAAAGAAATCTCGTGCGCGTGACCGGCACTGGATTTGTTTTCGACTCATGGCCCTTCTTTGCTTACCAATTCCAAAATGGCGACCTGGTTGCGGAAGATCTTCAGCATCTCTCCGCCGAAGACACGGTTCAGTCGTGGACGGTCATGGTCGAAGAACCAAAGCTCGGAATGCTGACTCCACAATCCAATATCGAGCCAGGCCCGCTTTTCTTTGCTTCAGCTCCCGCTTTGAATCAACCTGGAATTCAGGACCAAATCGATTCCTTGGCCCGAGTTGAAAACCCGGCCTCTCACACGCCCCACAGTGTGGATTGCGTTTCCTGCCACATCAGCCATATGACCAAATCAGCAGCGATTCAGAAGGGCTTGGTTTGGAACTCTCCATTTTCCTATCAAGCTCCGCTGGGCGCTAACACCACCAATCTGACGGACACTCGGATTCAGGCCGCTTCTGGCAATGTTGTTCAATTTGGCTACTTCCTGCGAAACAGCAATAATGGTGGCCTTCCGGGACACGATCCGCTGCCGTCCATCAGTGATCGCGTGATCAATGAAAGCATCGAGGTCGCAAGATTTCTGAATCGGCCTGAGCAGACGGTCTCACCAGTTGTCCTGCCGCCGGTCGCGCCACTTCCAGAGCTTCCTCAGATCATACCGATCCTGATGCAGGCTCCGGCTTCGCAGACGCCCGTCTTTTAACAAAGAGACGGTGAATCAATCGAAAACCGAAATCAATGACCCAGGCCTTTGGGCGTGTTAAAAAATCTGAATGGAAAATCAGACGAATATTTCACGCCAGCAAATCACTGAATCCCTGGTTCAGGAAGTTCAGTCTTGGCCATTTTCAATTGCCTGTTGGGAAGGTGGATCTGCTGCCAATCAACAGCTGATCTCAGAACTAAAGTGAGGAACCGATGCGCGCCAAAGTTGAAAGAATAGACCAGCACCATTTCCGCTTTTCCATCCGAGGCATGACCGGAGATATCGATGTCGCGGTCGAGGGAAAACCCCAAGGTCCTTCACCGAAAGAGCTGATTCTGGCTGCTCTTTGCGGATGCACCGGAACTGACGTCGTAGATCTGCTTAAAAAATTCGGCGTCGAGTACGAAAAATTCGAACTGGAAGCACGCGCCGAAATCACCGACACTCATCCGAAAGTTTTTAAAGGAATTGATCTGCGCTACATGATCACAGGACCGACAGATCAAAACGAACAGATCCTTGAAGCTGTGAAAAGATCAACTCATCAATACAGCGGAACAGCCGCGATGCTTTCAAAAGCCTGCACGATCGAATACAAAATCTTTGCGAACCAAGAACAAATCGGCAGTGGGACTGCCGACTTTTCGTCCCCGCGCCCGGCATCGACTTAACCCAGGCGCAGATTCAGAAGACAATTAAGGACAGTGAGGAACTTGCAGTTTTCCTTCGTTGTAATCCGCCAACGTTCCAGCCAGATTGACCATCGTTGTACCAAGTGGTGAGGCCGGCGCCACAAAAGCCCCTCCCACCGGAGGCGCCACCAAAGCTCCCATTGCTGTATCAGCAGAAGCTATCGTCGCTGCGATCGAAGCGCCGCTGGCTCCGGCTAAGATATTTAATTTCGCTGCAATCAATTGATGCGCCAAAATCAAAACCGCATTTCCCATTACTGCCTGATCCAAAACATCATCCAACTGGGCCGCTGTGTAGCCAACCGATCCCAGCATCATCACACCCGGAACCAACACCGGAACCCGA
>CBIHPB010000508.1:0-1820 GCA_966211485.1 uncultured Bdellovibrio sp. | reverse complement strand
TTTCAATGGCTGCGAGGTTTCCCCGCGCTCATCGAGCTTCATTTTGCCGTCGATAAAGGACCTGTTGATGTCTCCCCTGCGGGCCTCATCATTGGCTCCCAAATTGGTCGATCCACTGTTCGTTTTTAGCTTCATGTACTGCGAAGTTTTTGGCTTTTCTACGATCTGACCGGCACCATCTCCATTGCCGCTGCCTAGGCTGTCCGAGCCGCCTCGCTTGCCCACCGCAAAGGGCTCTTTACCATTCCCACTGCGCGAGCGTCTGGACACCGAGGCACTGGTCCCAGGGCCGCCACCCGATGAATCACCCGAGGTATTCCCGGCCGCCGACGCCTTGTTTTCGCGGTTTCGATCTTTGTCGTCTTTGCCAGAATTGTTGGTGCTGTCAGGGCTATTCGGAGGACGCCCACCGGTGACTGAGAACGAGCTGAATTTCGAATTGCACTCGCCACTGTCCGAGCTACCACCGATCGTTGGCAATTCACCCACATCCAAAAGACATTCGAGATACAGGCCCATATAGTCCTGCATCCAATTGCCGAATGGCTTATACAACTGAGCTGCCAAGCCCAAAATAATGGTCACGGTCAGCGCCAGAATCAAAATGTACTCGACGGTCGTTTGACCGGCTTGAGTTTTTTGTTTTTCTAAGCGGAACATCTCGTACATACTATAGCACATGAAGGCCATAATCCTGGGACTAGGTCTCTTTCTTGGTGTCTCATTCTTGGACGTTCGGCAGTGCTGGACGAATGGCTTGGCTATCAGGCTTCAATCGGCATCGGCTAGCGATCTCCAAGTCGCCCAAGCGGCCGCCAAAAAGAACGACTTCCAGAAAGTCATCGATCTTCTCTCTCCTAAGGTGGAAAAGCTGAATAAAGAAGGATTGATGTTGTTAGGTTCAGCCTACAGCATGTCCGGCAAACACGAATCTGCCATCAAAACCTACACGGCCTGCATGGCCCTGAATCCCAAGGATGACGAGGCCAAAACCTTGATTGGCTCGGAACAAATGTTTTTAGGGAAGGACAAAGAAGCACTGGCCACCCTGAAAGAGTCCCTGGAACTGAACGCGTTGAACGAAGACACCTACATGGCCCTGATTCGTTACTATGAAAAAAAGGGTAACAAGTACGAGATGCGCCTGCTTTACGAGGATCTGATCGAAAACACCGGAGAATCTGTTGAGGCGGTGTCTAGACTTTGCGAGCTGACGGCCAACGATCGGCTTTACGATCAGGCTTTCCGCTACTGCCAGCGCGGCATCGTCATGGATGCCAAAATCCCCGAAAACTACATCTATCTTGGAGTGAGTTACAGGGACACCGGCGCCTCTGAAAAAGCCGACAAGACTTTGAAAAAGGCAGCCGAGGACTTTCCTAAATCCGAGCTCGCACAGTTCTTCTATGCCAAGCACCTAGAAGACCAAAAGAACTTCATCGGCTCCTACAATTTCTACAAGCGAGCTCAAGAGGCCAGTAAGGATTCGGCGGGAGCTTGGCTTGGCATCGCCAATTCTGGCTTTGAAATTCAAAAATATCCCGAGTCTCTGGAAGCCTTTACCAAGGCCTGCAAGCTGGATCGCAAGACATTGCCGGCGTTTCGCCGGGCCACCAATTCGCTTCGGACAATGAAAGTTCAAGACTGGCTGAAAAAATTCGAAGTCGGTCTGGATTCCTGCGGCGGTTAAGTCTTCACTTCAATATCGAAATAAGATCGCAATTTCTGACTGGGCTCTTCGACAAAGCTGACTTTGATTTTCTGCCCTTCCATCTCGATCATTTCCCCTTGGATCTGTTGAAGATCCGGCCCTGTCATCA
>CBIHPB010000507.1:0-1826 GCA_966211485.1 uncultured Bdellovibrio sp. | reverse complement strand
AGAACAGGAAAGCCATAGCCATCGGGTGGTTGAGGACCGGCTCTGTTGCCTCGGTATCAAGGTAAAACGTGGCGATCTGGAACTTTCACCCATTCGAATTGCCATCTCTTCGTTCTCGCTCTGGTATAGCCCTTGCGATTGGCTCCTGACGCGAAGGAGAAATCATGCGGCACTTCACTGACCTTTTTACACTCCCCCAGCCACTTCATTGGAAGACTTTCACCAAAGCTTTCTCGGCAGGTTTTTCAAATCACCGCTTGATGACTCAGGCCGCCGCATTGGCCTTCTATACGACCTTGTCATTGGCACCCCTTCTTCTGATCACCCTGTCAGTCGTCGGCCTGCTAGGACAGAATTCTCAGGATCGATTGCTGGAACAGATCGACGCACTGATGGGAAGCCAAGCTGCAGATGCCATTCAGGCCATTATTCAAAGTAGCGATCAGCGGCCAGAGCTTGGAAGCTTGGCTGGCATCTTAGGTGGACTTGCGCTGCTGTTTTCGGCCAGCGGAGTGTTTGCTCAGCTTCAGGAATCTTTAAACTCCATTTTCGACGCCGAAAAACCCGAGGGCAAGGGAGCTTGGGTATGGATTCGGCGTCGGTTGCTATCAATGGGGATGGTTTTGACTTTCGGGTTTCTGGCGTTGGTCTCGCTGATCGCTAGCACGGCCTTGGCTTACTTTTTTGGAAAAGAGGGCGCCATTTGGAAAGTCGTCAACACTTTGGTTTCTCTGGCCGCCTTCGCTGGAATGTTCACCTTGATTTTGAAGTATATGCCGGACGTCAGGATGTCTTGGAAAAATTCATTCCGCGGCGGCCTGGTCACAGCTTTGCTTTTTATTGTCGGCAAGAGCCTGATCGGAATCTATCTCGGACAAAGTGCAGTTGGTTCGGCTTATGGTGCCGCCGGCTCACTGGTGATCCTTTTGGTTTGGGTATACTACTCGGCAATTATTTTTTTCAGTGGAGCTGAGATCACACATATTCTCGATTCACCTGAGAATGCGACCGAAAACCTGGCCACCACAGGTCAATCGCGGAGCTCACAGCATTTCACGAACCCGAACTGGGTTCACTGAAATTTCACCTCGGGCTTTAGAAGCGTCCGAGATGCGCCAGAATTTCTTCTTTTACTTTTGGCGGGACTGGCGAGTACTCGAGGAATTCCATCGAGAAGCTGGCTCGGCCCTGCGAAAGAGAGCGAACATCCGTCGCGTAACCAAAAAGTTTTGCGAGCGGAACTTCGGCATTGATGATTTGGCCGCCGCCTGGGCGGACATTCATCGACAACACTTTCCCGCGGCGAGAGTTCAAGTCGCTGATGACGTTTCCGACGAAATCGTCAGGAGCCGTCACTTCCAGCTTCATGATCGGCTCGAGCAAAATAGCTTGAGCCTTTTTGACAGCTTCACGGAAAGCCAAGGCAACTGCAGCTTTGGCACCGGCTTCGTTTGCCGGCATATCCGATGGGTATGAAAGCTCGACAAGCTCGGCCTTGAGATCAATCAGGCTGTAACCAGCAATGGGACCGATTTCAGAAGCTTCGCGCAAACCCGAAAGAGCAGCTTTTTGAATGTCTTGAGGGGCAGAACCGGTTTTTCCCGAAGCCAAGCGAGATTCAACCTTAAGACCAGAACCTTTATCGGCTGGCTGCAAAGCCACCAATGCTCGGACGTTTTGGTTTTCTCCGGCGATCATTCTGTCGAATGTATATTCGGCCTTAGCGGCGGTTGAAATCGTTTCTCGATATGAGACCTGTGGCTTACCGACATTGGCTTGGACCTTGTGTTCACGCAACAGACGATCAACTAGGATCTCCAAGTGAA
>CBIHPB010000506.1:0-1847 GCA_966211485.1 uncultured Bdellovibrio sp. | reverse complement strand
TCAGCATTTTTAGATCCAAAAAACCGGAATCCGGCGTCCGCGGAAGTGGACGGGCCGTTTCTTTTTGGGTAGAAGAATCTATGCCAGCAATGAAATATCTGAAAAGCGCAGTCCTTCCAAAGGACTATCCCGATGCCAAGCGCCCAGAAGTGGCCGTGGCGGGTCGATCGAACGCCGGAAAGTCCTCTTTCCTGAACTCGGTCTCTAAATCCAAAGCAGCACACGTCAGTCAGAATCCGGGGAAGACGCGCCTTCTGAACTTCTTCGATTTTGGTGATTTCTATCGCTTTGTCGATATGCCTGGATATGGGTTTGCGGCGCGCTCGGCCGATGAGATGGAAGACTGGACAAAGATGATCGAAACCTATTTGTCCACGCGGTCAAATCTCAAAGGTTTGGTGCTGGTGATGGATATTCGCCGCAAATGGAGTGAAGACGAGGAACTGCTGAAGCAGTTTTGTGCGCGCATCGATGTTCCGATGTGTGTGCTTCTGACCAAAGTGGACAAGTGCACGAAAAACGAAATTCGTGAACTGCAGGCGGGGCTGGTGAAGGCTTCGGAGCTTTCTTTCATGTTCCCGATTTCTTCGCAGACCGGTCAAGGTATCAAAGACGTCGAGGAATTTATTTTCCGCGAGTGGATTCAGCCCTCGCTGGGGGAGTTCAAATGAAGCCGACAGTTTTGGGTGTGATTCCGGCTCGCTATGCTTCGACTCGATTTCCGGGAAAGCCGCTGGCGAAAATCGCCGGCAAGGAAATGATCACTTGGGTGATCGAGGGTGCGAAGACTTCCAAACTTTTGAAAGACGTGTGGGTTGCAACTGATGACGAGCGCATTGCTGAAGTTTCTAGGAAAGCGGGCGCAAAAATTGCGATGACGGATTCGGATTTGCCTTCAGGGACAGATCGGATCTGGGCTGCGATGGCGAAAGTGGATTGCGATATCGTGATTAACATTCAAGGTGACGAGCCTTTGGTATCTGCCGAGTGGATTGATGCTTTAGCCGAGCCTTTGATTCAGGAGCCAGAATTGGAGATGGCGACATTGGCTCATCCGATTTCGACTGAAGAATTGCAGTCGCCGAATGCGGTGAAAGTGGTCGTTGATCAAAAGGGAAATGGACTCTATTTTAGCCGATTTCCGATCCCCTATTCACGGGAGGCTGCGTCGGCAAACGGGCTTCCGGGCGCATTAAAGCACATTGGAATGTACGGCTATCGAAAAAAATTTTTGCAGCAGTTTTGCGCAGCGAAACAGGCGGAAATTGAAAAGGCCGAAAGCTTAGAACAATTGCGGGCTTTGTATTTGGGTGCCAAAATTCGAGTGGTGAAGGTCGCCACCCGTAGTTACGGCGTGGACACCCCGGAAGACATCCAAAGCGTTGAAGAGTTCTTACGAAAAAGAACTTTAAAATAAAAGAGCATGAAAAAAATGGCGTCAAAAACTTCTGTTAAAGCGGCAGTCAAAACCAGTGCGAAAAAAGAAGCTGCAAAGCCGAAAAAAATCTCGACAACTAAATCGACGAAAAAAGGCTTTCAGCAAAAGTTTATCTTCGTCACCGGCGGGGTTGTTTCCTCGGTCGGGAAGGGGCTAACAGCTGCCAGCCTGGGAGCGATCTTGGAAGCGCGTGGTGTGAAGATCACGCTGATGAAGTTTGATCCCTATATCAATGTGGATCCGGGCACGATGTCGCCACTTCAGCATGGTGAAGTCTATGTGACTGAAGACGGTGCTGAAACAGATTTGGATTTGGGCCACTATGAGCGTTTTACGAATTTGGAACTGAGCCGTAGTAACAGTGTTTCGACCGGTCAGATCTATGATTCAGTGATCGCACGCGAGCGTC
>CBIHPB010000505.1:0-1884 GCA_966211485.1 uncultured Bdellovibrio sp. | reverse complement strand
TGGAAGAAGTGAACGAACGGATTTGAGCAAGAGAGAGTTGGAAGAATCGTTGCGGATGCTTCCACAGATCGCAAGGACATTCATGCCCGTTAATGCTAGCTGGAATTGGACCCTCGATCAAGAAAGCAATGGACGGCACAGCTCAGGAGAGCTGAGAGCTCTCCTCTGGGGCTCGCACTAAGGAATCGCGGCCAGAAAGTTATCGCCGGAGATCAGAATCGGCTTGACCAGCCTGAGGCAAGTTTCTTCGTCCCGGGGCCGGTTCATGGTATCTGTTTTCCCATGTCGGAAAGTATTCACCTGCAAGCTTTGGTAGACTTCGGCATTCGGAGCAACCCACTGATTGAATTGGATGTCATAGCGGGTTCTAACAAAACGGAAAAACACATCCGCCATTCCCACTTCCAAAACGTGACTGCAGATGCGCTCAGTGCGCTCTGGAATTTGGGTTCCCAAGACCCAAGACCTCTCCTCAAATTCAGTCATGGATCCGCCATAAACATTGGCGCCGGCATAATTGAGCTTTGGATCTGTGTAAATGACTTCGCCTTGCAATTGCGCGGACTCTCCGTGGCCCATCACCCAGTCGCTTCCGATCGCCGACTCAAGTCCGCGTAGACTTCGGCGTTCCAAATCTTGGGAGAAAAGGTAACCGTTCAACGCTCGAGCCAAAGCACTGTAGGAAGTCATGGTCACAACCGACCTCGTGATCACCAAGGCATAAAGCATTTCATGGAAAATCAGGCCCACCTGATTGGCTGCATCCAGCTGTTGCCAATTCTGAACTCCGATTCGAATGATTTTTTCCTGACGAAGCGCCACCGGACGAAACTCAATATTGGAACCATCCAAAACGCCGCCATTGTCATGGGTATCTTGCCAAGAAAAGGTCACCATCCGCCAAGTATACTTTCCGATTCCCAATGCCAGTATGTAGGCAAAAATCGGATCGATTTTTTCGATGTCTTCCAGCTTCACCACAACGCCATCTAAAACTTCCTGAGAGATTCCTTCCATGTGGCCAAATGAATTCTGGACCAAATCTTGGAAATAAGTTTTTTGCGGTCTTCGGCTTGAAAGAACCGGGTTCTTATGAAGCCCGGATTCGAAAAAATCCTGCAGATACAGTTTACCATCGACGACGACAGCAAAGCCGCCATTGCCCACTTCCGTTCCCGCCCAGGCATTTTCCAAGCTCAGAGTGAAAGCAGTTAGCAAAGCCAGAATGAGGGTGTGGCGCTTGTTCCAAAGTTTCATTT
This sequence comes from uncultured Bdellovibrio sp., assembly GCA_966211485.1. Taxonomy (GTDB): domain Bacteria; phylum Bdellovibrionota; class Bdellovibrionia; order Bdellovibrionales; family Bdellovibrionaceae; genus 21-14-0-10-47-8. The sequence goes on along the minus strand of CBIHPB010000505.1, from coordinate 625 downwards.
ATGAACCTTTCTCAATCTGATCAACCGGGAAAAACTGAATATTGATAAAGTAAACTCGGTCCGCTTCTCCGTCGGCACTCTGAATAGCCTGACAGAATTTTCGGCGAAAATGACGAATCATCTGTTTGGCTTCCTGCATTTTATCCTGACTGATCGCCATCGAAATTGAACTAAAGTCCCTTTCTTCGACCGGAACAGTCTCCAGTGATTGTTCGGCCTTTTCCAACATCTGTCGGTGGAACTTGCGAATCTCAGAGGTCGGAATATCTGTCGGAGTCGCTGTGTCTCCTTCAACCGGTCGGTACTTCCCACTTGAATCCAGATAAAGGCAGTTGAGATTCATCAATCGTTGAATGGACTCGGCCGCCGACTGAGAGGAGATCCCCAAACGCTTGGCGACCCATTCCGGGTTCGAACGAAACTCTTTCAGATGCACAAGCTCAAGAATTGCCACATGCTGCCAATCACAGACAGCTTTAAACTTCTCCAGACCGAATTCGGCAAAGCCATCGACATGCATCAGATCTTTCAATTTAGCCTGAGCCGCCGATCGCACAGAACGACTGCGACTGTGTTTGGCTGTCACAGATGTGATGAAAATTTCAAGTTCATTGCCTTCTAGCTT
>CBIHPB010000504.1:0-1889 GCA_966211485.1 uncultured Bdellovibrio sp. | reverse complement strand
GAAGAGGCCGATACATGACATGTGGCTGCCCTTTGAAGGCGCGTTATGGATGACCAAGATGGCTCATTGCACGGCCAGGGAGTTTAGAAAATGCTCGTACTGACAAGGAAGTTAGGTGAAAGCATCGCAATCGACGATCACATCAAAATTCGCGTCGTGCAGATCAAGGGAAAGCAAGTCCGCCTAGGGATTGAAGCTCCCAAAGAAACCAAAATCCATCGTGAAGAAGTTTACCTGGCGATTCAGGACACCAACAAAGAGTCCGCGACCGCAAATCCAGAAAAAACTCGTTCCGTTTCAAAAATGCTGAAGCCCTAGGCTTTCAGAGAACTCCGCCATCCTGCGCAATTTCATCGGACAAAGGTCTAGTTTTTTGTCATTTCCCACCGCTTTTTTGTCTTGTCGTGTCTGATTGGTAGGTGCATCCTGTTTGCGTAGGGGGAATTCGTGAGCCAGTCTTTGTTGATTCAGACAACTCGTTTTGGTCAAGTCCAGTTCCAGTCGGAAGACTTGTTGGCTTTTCCAGAAGGAATTTTGGGCTTTGCGGATTTGAAAAAATTCGTCCTGCTAGACGATCCCAACGACGACATCTTTGCTTGGCTGCAAAGTTGTGACGAGCCGGCGATTGCATTCCCGGTTTTGGAACCTGAACTCTTCTCTGAAACCTACAAAGTCACATTGGCAAAAAGCGATCTCGAAGCTTTGAAACTGCAAAGCGTTCAAGGTGCTCGTCTATTTTGCATCATCACCATTCCAGATGATCCAACTCAAATGACAGCCAACATGAAAGCGCCGATCGTGATCAACGTCGCGGAAAAGCGCGCTCGTCAGTGTGTTTTGCAAGATAACAATCTAGCGATCCGCGAGCCGATCTTTTCCAAGCTCCAACAGCGAGTCGTTCAGAATCCTCATCAATCCATCAAAGCTCAGTCGCACGGACTGGATGTGGCGATTCGATTGCCTGAAAAAGCTCTCGATCGAAGCCTGTAGGTTTTGATCGGTGAGCCTCGAACTGACCAAAGTTAAAGGTGGCTCTCTCTTCCGAAAAATAGCGATTGGTTCTTGGCGGACAGCCGGGGATCCCTCTGTTTATGGTTTGCTTGAGATCGATGTCACCCAAAGTCTGAAATTCCTCGAGTCCGAACAAAAGAAGACCAAGACCAAATTGTCGATCGCACATCTGGTGGGAAAAGCCGTTGCCAAAGTCATGCACGAGCGTCCCGAGATCAACGGCATGATTCGCTTCAGCCGCATTTACCAGCGCAAATATGTCGATCTGTTTTACCAGGTGAATATTCCGGGCGATCCCAGTGATCCGGTTGGCAAAGCCATGCTCTCGGGCGAGATCGTGCGCAAAGCGGAAAATCTGTCTGTCATCCAAATCGGTGAAGAGTTGGATCGCAAAGCCAAGATCATCCGTGAAGGCGGCAAGGGCGAGCTCACCTCCAGTATTGAAATCATGAAGATCGTGCCTTGGAGTTTGGTTCGCTGTGTTCTGAACATCAGCTCGTTTCTGATTTACGGTTTGAGACTGAATCTGACCTGGGCGGGCTTGGCTCAAGATCCATTCGGTTCGGTCATGATCACCAATGTGGGAAGCTTGGGAGTGGACGTCGCTTGGGCACCCATCGTCCCTTACACGCGGGTGCCGTTGCTTCTGACCATCGGAGCGATTCAAAACCGTCCCTGGGTTGTGGGAGATAAAATCGAGGTCCGCCCCGTCATGAGAATCGGCATCACATTCGATCACCGCTTCATGGATGGCATCCACGCTTCAGTTATGAGCCGACTTTTTCAGCAATATTTGGCCGAGCCCGAGCGATATTTGAAGTAATCGTCACATTTTTCAGGCCTTCTTTATCCTCTTTAAATGAATTTTGAGTTAGAAT
>CBIHPB010000503.1:0-1891 GCA_966211485.1 uncultured Bdellovibrio sp. | reverse complement strand
CAGTGGGAACGTTATGCTGTATTGGCCGCTGAAGCAAAGCTGATCTACCAGAACACTTTCGCTGTTCAACAGTAAAAGCTGAATCAGAAGGCCTGCCCACTTTGTCACAACAAATGAAGCATCTCATGTGGAGCTGTTCACGAAAGGAAAAGCGGAATCTTACCAAGACTCCGCTTTTCCTTTTATTTTCGTTCTTGTTGCTGTCGCAGGCAGGCCTTGCTCAATGGCGGAATCAAACGGACCGCCGTGGGCAGTCCCCGGTTTTTTCGCAATTTAAGTATTACTCGTTCTATTCAAAAAATCTGTCCGGTCATTTTGCTTATGCTCAGCTGAGCCCCTACCGGCTGAACAAATTTTATGTTTCAGGATTGATCATTAAAAATGGTATTCAGTACATGAGCTTTCAAACATTGGATGGCGACTGCGTGCAACCGGATCCGCAGAATACGCAGGTCAATGTGTGTGACTATGCTGGAATCAAGAACGAGACAAGCCAAGGCCTGAATATCTACAACTATCAGGGCCGCATTCGCTGGAACATGGATCTGGAGAAAAGTGACCTACATGGCAAGGTACCAGGTTACAATTTGAAATTTCCAAACTCAGAAAAATTTGAATCCCTTTTGCCGTTTGATTGGTCGATCTCTTGGCAGCCCGTGGATCCGGCGATGAAGATGTCGGGCCGAATCTGGATTGATGGAGTTGAGACCACGGTTACCGAGCAAACGGCCTATCATGACGACACCTGGGGGAATTGGAATTTTCTAAGCCAGCCCTACTTTTGGGTTTACGTCCCCGCGTCCGAAGAGGCCGATAAAAAGTTTCAACTGATCCTGGGCGACTTTTATTTCAATAAAGCGGATCGTTTTGCCGGCATCACCCTGTTGATGGATGGAAAGCAAGTTCGCTATCGCCCACAGGACTATGTGACGAAAATTCTAAAGGCAATTCCGATTGGCAGTCTTCCCGTGAATCTGTTTGGAAAGCATGAAACCTTTCATCTCTCGACCATGGAAGATCTCAAAAATCGACCCGCCACCCACCGCTACCCATCTGATCTGTCGGTCGAAACAAGGGATGGAAAAATCAAACTGCGCCTGCACGTCAGTGCGATTGCTCCGTATTTGGCGAAAGCTCCCGTGGTCAAATCGGCTTATGGCGATGTCTGGCATGACGAGATGGTGATCCGCGTGAATTATGAAATCATGGATTCACAAGGCATTGTCCATCGCGGGCAAAGCGTGGGCGGAATGGAGTTCTTCCAAACCAAGGCCATCGGCCTGCCACTTGAGTTTTAATTTGATAGGACCGGGTGGCGTTGTTCGATATATTCGTCAAACGTGATGTGATTGTCGTAAGCCACACCGACATCGATTTCGATAATACGATTGGCGACCGTCTGAACGAATTCGTGATCGTGGGAAGTGAAAATCACATTGCCTTTAAAGCGCTTGATCCCATCATTGACCGCCGAAATGCTTTCCAAGTCCAAGTGACTGGTCGGACCGTCCAGCAAGATCACATTCGCACCCGACAACATCAGTTTCGAGAGCATGCAGCGAACTTTCTCGCCACCAGATAAAACTCCCGGCCGTTTCAAGGCTTCGTTGCCGCTGAAAAGCATTTTGCCTAAGAAGCCCCGAAGAAAGGATTCGTCTTTATCGTCGGAATACTGACGCAGCCAATTGACCAAGGAATCTTCGTCGCCCAAAAAATATTTCGAATTGTCCGTGGGAAGATAAGCCGTCGATGTGGTGATTCCCCAGGTAAGACTTCCCGAATCAGGTTTCACTTCGCCAGCCAGGATATCGAGCAGCAATGTCTTCGCCAAATCGTTGTGACCGACAAGTGCGATCTTGTCGCCGTTTTTCACGGTGAAGCTGACATTCTT
>CBIHPB010000502.1:0-1924 GCA_966211485.1 uncultured Bdellovibrio sp. | reverse complement strand
CGCAACCTGCTGATTACAAATCAGCTGCTCTACCAATTGAGCTAAACCAGCCCTGCTGAGACACGACCGCAAGGTTTTATGTAGAAACCTGGGGTGAGTCAAAGGTTAAAATTAAACTTTTTTCCCGGTCAAGGCGCGAGTGTGCTGCCGATAGGTTTCCGTGAGAGCGATAGCTGTCGCGACGGAGGCGTTGTAGCTAGCCGCAGCACTTACCTGCGGGATGCGTATTAATTCATCACAAAGTCGCTCGGTCGGAACCCGCAAACCCTTTTCTTCGGAGCCAATGCACCAGACGACTTTTTCGGGGATTTGAAGATCGAACAGATCGCGTTTGCCTTCGTGAGAAAGACCGAACACCCAATAGCCATTTTTCTTAAGATCTTCCAATGGGTTAGCGAAATTCGATGTGCGCTCAACCGGAACGTGCTCGACGCCTCCGCAGGCGACTTTGTGAACCGTTGCTGTCAAACCAACGGAACGGTCCTCGGGGATCATGACTCCAGAAACTTCCATCAGCCAAGCAGTGCGAAGGATGGCTCCCAAATTTTGTGGGTCTTCGATGCCGTCCAAGACGAGAAATCGGCCTGATTGTGCCTGATTAATAAGCTCCCAATTCACCTCTGGAGTATGATCAGAGAAGACCGCCGCGCCTTGATGCGAGGGCGAAACCTTGTCTAAAAAAGCAGCAGGAACCGCGTCGATTTTCACTCCGCGCGATTTCAACTCCTGCCCGAGGTCCTTGAGATCCGTAAAGCTTTCCCAACCCTGCTTCAACCAGACTTGCTTGATCGACTTTGGGCGAACACTGAGAACTTCCATAATCGCGTGATTGCCGATAATCGCACGCCATTCACGCGGCCACGACGGACCTCCCGCCTTGGGCTTGTCTTCTCGAGAGGAAGGACCACCACGCGAAGGTCCTCTTCCTGTCGGACGAGAAGAGGCTGGTCGAGCGGAAGAGTGAGCCATTGGGCGAGCAGATCTGTCGGAATTTCGGAAGTTCTTTTTCATGAGAAGCAAGGAGTTATCCGATTTTGGACGCGAAGAGAATCGGGAACTGAATTTAAGTCGTTTTTACAGCCAAAATGAGGCCTGCCCCCTTTGCGTTGAACGAGGGCGTGCCTTGACCGTCCATTCGGAAAATCCAACAATTGAACTCATTCAAGGAGTGGAAAATGTTTCTAGGAGTTTTACTCGGAATTTTGGCTTTTTTGATTCTTCGCTATGGGATCAGCGGACTGTACACCGTCGATCAAAACGAGCGAGCCCTGAAGACGTCTTTCGGGCGAGTTCAGCGCTTTGGTGCAACGACTTCTTTGGCGGATCCAGCTTTGTCAGCAAACCTGCGCGAGGACGAGCGCGGGCGCTATGACTACCCGAAAGCGCAGGTGATTGCGCCGGGGCTGTACTTCAAATGGCCTTGGGAAAATGTTTACAAGGTGTCCATCGCAACCCAAACAATCAATATGGCTTACGACCCCGATGTGCCAAGCGCAAACAACGGTGGAAAGATGCTCGATGCGGTCACAAAAGACCAATTAAACACCAAACTTGTTGGACAGATTCGTTACCGAGTTTCCGAGAAGAATCTCTATGCCTATGTGTTCGGTCTGCAGAATCCGATTTCGCATGTGATGGGATATTTTGTTTCGTCTCTGCGAGACCGGGTTGCAAACTTCCAAGCGTCGGCAAAACCAGCCGCCGATGGCGAGCAAATTTCAGCTGATTCAATTGGTGTCTCGATCAATGACCTGCGGAAAAATTTGAGATCTTTGAACGAGCATATGCTGGAAACCTGCAAATCTTCGGAAGCTCGGTATGGGATCATTTTGGACGCGTCTGTGATCACCGGGATCGAACCACCAGATGAGGTCGAGTCAGCTCTCGCCGCGATCAACACCGCTCACAACCAGGTGTCATCAGA
>CBIHPB010000501.1:0-1941 GCA_966211485.1 uncultured Bdellovibrio sp. | reverse complement strand
TGTCTTTGCTTGGCTGGATTGGGATGGCGACAACGTTTTGGCTGATGCCGGCATTATCGACTACGGAAGCTTTCGTCAGTTCGGTCTTCGACATGATCAGTACCGCTATGACGACGTCGAAAGATTTTCGACCAACCTGAATGAGCAGCGCCTGAAAGCACGACTGATGGTTCAGGTTTACGTGCAAATCGCGGATTACATCCGAACCGGCAAGAAAAAGCCTTTGAAGAGCTTTGCAAAACATCCGGTGATCACGAATTTCAACAAACAGTTTTCGCACTATCGTGCTCACCGCCTGCTTTATCGCATGGGTTTCAATGAAGCTCAGCGCGAGAATATTTTGAAGCAGCCAAAACTGTTCGAGCTTTTCGATCGCGAGTATTCGTATTTCGAGCGCGCCAAGATTAGCGGCAAAATGGAAAAAGTCGCCGACGGTGTGAACCACCCGGCCCTTTTCAATATGCGCGCGATTTTGAAAGACCTTCCGGAATTTTTCTTGAAGAACGGTTTTGAAAATCAGCAAATGAAGGACAGCGAGTTCTACAAAACAATTCTGTCCAGCTTTGCCAAGCAACGCGACACCCAGATCCGCGCCAAGCACCGCGGTCACATTCAAAGTTTCCAACGTCTGTATCAGCAGATGGTGGTTGCAGCAGCGGGAACGCAGAAGCCAGTGGTAATCCTCAAAGGAATCAGCGATCGCGCAAAGCTGACGAATCGCGAAGACCGCATCACTGGAAACGCTTTGATTCAAATCGTGTTTGAAATCATGAACCAAGTGAAACGCGGAATGGCCTTCTCGCAGGTTCAGTCACTGATTGATCAGTTGATCGCGACTCATCTGGATGTTCCAGAAAGTCAGGCTTCTCGTTTCCACGAGAAAAAGCCACGCCTGGTTGCTCGCCCGGACGTCTATGTGAAGCTTTTGAGCCTGGTCAGCGAATACGCCGAAGATATTTAATCCTAATCTTCAATAGAATCGCGCCACAATCGCGCCACGAACTGGCCGAAATCCCCGTTTTTTCGCGCCAGTTCCAAGAAAATAATCCAAGCCTGATGATTTTAACCAAGTTAAATCAATAGCTTACAAAATAAGCGACATTTTATTTTCTGTTCGTGGTTCATTGCGTCATTTTCTCCTAAATTGGGCTCACCAAACAAACACTTCCTTCGGGAATAGAACATAGGAGTTCCAAATGAAAATGTCTTTTGTATCCATGACCATCGCGATGCTGACCCTGACAGCTTCCCTGTCGGCTTCAGCTTACCAAGAAGAAATCAAGATCGGACACAAGTGGTGGGGATCTTATGTAACTGGCGAGCGAATCACTCACGATTTCGGCAAGCCGACTCGTATCGAGCGAATCATGCTGGCAGCTGAAGCGACTTGCGGCCAATACGCACAAGTCAGCGTTTATGTTGATGGAAAGCAAGAAGCGACATTCGCGGTTCCGCGTGTCGATCCAAACTACTCTTTCCCAATCAAGACAACTGGCTCTCATTTGTCGATGACAATTGATGGCTGCGCGAAGCTGCAGCACATCCGCGCTTATGTTGACGGCAGCGGACACCAACCCCTGTCGGTTGGAGGCATGAGCTCTCCTCTGGAATTGTCACAAACGACATTGAATGTTGTAGCGGCTTTGCAAGAACACGCAAGCGACTACGCTTTTAATACTTACCTGAAGCCAATCCGTCGTGCAGCCATCTATTTGGCAGCTTCAGACAGAGCTCGTGATCCACAGTCCAACAAAACTGGATCGAAATCACAGGCCCTGATCAAAGCGATCAACAACGCCGAAGGTTACCTCGATAACTTGTCAGACCGCGAGTACTACGTTGAAGCCGTTCAAACCCTTCTGACGGTCAAAGAACGCCTCGAGAAACTATACGATTTGCCATAAACCCACGCCCCCACCGAGTTTTTCGCGCCAAGAAGCC
>CBIHPB010000500.1:0-1944 GCA_966211485.1 uncultured Bdellovibrio sp. | reverse complement strand
GATTTTTTTATGCCCCCTAAAAGAAATGGCAAGTTATCAGTTGCGGGCCCTGGGTATTTATTGAATGCTGGGGAACGCTTTAAATTTCAAAAGGAGACCTTCCATGGCGACTATTTCATTGCGCGGAAATCCCGTGCGAACTTCAGGTGACCTTCCAAAAATGGGAAGCACCGTTCCTGACTTTAAACTGACAAAATCTGATCTCTCCGAAGTGAGCCTCGCTCATTACGCGGGGAAAAAGAAAGTGCTCAACATCTTCCCAAGCATTGACACCGGAACTTGCGCGATGTCTGTTCGCCAGTTCAACAAAAATGCGGCCAGCGCACCAGGTGCTGTGATCCTAAATATTTCAGCTGATCTGCCATTTGCCCAGAAGCGCTTTTGCGGGGCTGAAGGCATCACTGCTGCCGAAACTCTGTCCACTTTCCGCAGCAAATTTGCGAAGGATTTTGGCTTGGAAATTCAAGAGGGACCGATGGCGGGATTGTGCTCTCGAGTGGTCATTGTTTTGGATGAAATGAACAAAGTTCTTCACACCGAGCAGGTCGCTGATATCGTCAACGAGCCGAATTACGATGCGGCTTTGAAGGCGCTGAACAACCGTTAATTCGACCGAATTTGGCAGGTGGACAGAAGTTGAACAGGTCCCCTGCCATATCTGGATTTACCTGGGAATTCGCACGGTCTTGGCTTTGCAAACCTCCAAACCCAGATGACATCCATACGCGTCCTTCTCTTCAGCTCAATCGTCTTCAGTTGTCTTGGCTTTCAGGCTCTCGCGGCCCCATTTTGTCCCGAGGCTCAACGATCAGCCGTTCTGCATCAGCCGGCCACTCGCGCAGATGCTCTCAAGCATTACTTGTTTTTGAATCTGGCTTTTCCTCAACATTCGGAGACCATTTGGTCTGGAATGTCGGCATTTTTTCTCACGCATGACCTACCGCTCGAGCAGATCGCTCGTGGTTTCTCCGAGCAGGAATTGGATCAGGCTTTTACGGCGATGAGCCGCGCCCATCAGGCCCACGGTATCGAGCGCCAAGTCCAAAAGCAGGAACTGGCCAGAGTAACAATGCCATTTTTCACCTGGTTCCCAGATGTCATTCGCGGGATCACCAAGTTTGTGATTCATCCAGAGCAATTGCCAAAGCCTTCCTATTTCACAAAGGACCAAACACTTGAAATCCTGCATGCACCAGAGCATGCGGCCAGGCTTGAGCAAGTGCGCGGCTATGCGAGAACAGTGGCGAAAGTTCTTCGCTCGACCGAAGCCCGCGAGATTTCGAACCGGCTTCGACAGACCTTGGCCCGCAACCCGGATTTGCCTTCGGACCAGCGACTGGATAGCCGAGCGGCGGGTGATGCGATCCAGGATCTTGTCGTGCGAAAACTAATCGCCGTACATCCCGAACTGGGCCAGTATGTGGTCAATTTTGGTGGTTCGACATTTTTTCCGGCGCAGCCACTGGCACTTTTTTTCTTTCAAAGCATCAGCCATCCCGATACACATTAGTTAAATAATCCAGGTGACCGCGGCAATCGATCCTTTTGTTTTCAAATCACAAGTCAAATAGCGAAGATTTCGCTGTGAAAAATTACTGAAAGGCCGGCAACGCTTTTCGTTGCAGGGTCGCAGTGATCAGATCCTGCATGATCTCGTAATCCAATCCATCGGGATCCGTGCCAGCCGTGTTGCGCCAGCCTTGCGGAGCCTCCGGATGAGGCCCCGAGACAACGACAAATCCTTTGTGAAACCAAGTCTGAGAGATCGCAGGCTTTCCGTTGTTGTAACGAGCCACAACCCCACCCGCCCATTCCGGCGTCGAAGGTCCGCCGTACCAAACCAAGTGACGAGAACTTCCGTCCGCAAAGGTCACCGGAGTCACAGCAGCAATCGCTGACGTGTTTCCGTTTGGATACCACATTGGCAGATGCTTTCCTTCGACA
>CBIHPB010000499.1:0-1968 GCA_966211485.1 uncultured Bdellovibrio sp. | reverse complement strand
TGGCAGCTTGAGCACCACTTGGTGTGGTGTAAGTCACAACTTGGTTGGTTGTTCCGTTGCCAGTGCCGGTCAAAGTGTTTTGAATATCCAGTTTGCGAGAGGGACTTACACCGATACCGATATTGCCGCTGGAATTGATGGTCATAGCGACCGAGTTATTCGTTTTGAATTTCAAGCCAAAGGCATCGTTCGTTCCGATTGAAATATCAGCACCAGTCGTATTACCACCATTGACGATCGCACCGAACAGTGAAGACACATTCGAGCAAACTGCGTTTCCAGAAGCATCGAAGGCGATCACTTGGTTCAGTGGACAAGTAAAGTCCTGCAGGGCAGTGCCAGTTCCATTCGAAGCGATGATTCGATTGTTCCCGAAAGTCGTCGCATTTGTTCCACCTTTTGAAACTGGAACTTTGTTCAGAACCAAGTTTCCATCGTAAGCCATCGTCGCATCACCCGACATGACCGAATTCACCCACGCGGTGCCATTGTAGATCATCATCTGGCCGGAGACAGAACCTGCTGTGATGGCTTTGCCTTGGATCTGCTGCACGATTGTCGCGTTGTAAGTTCCGGAGACGTCACCCGCAAACTGGGTTGTCATTCCTAACTTTGCCGTGAACAAATCATAATCCGTCTTATTCAAAAGACCCGCAGTGGTTCCCGTATTGGAAGCCATCGGGATTTTCCAGGTATGTGTGTCTGTGGCTGATGTGATTGTTGGAGTTGCCACAGAGTTATCCACACTGATCGCCAATGTTTGAGAAGCTCCGGATTGACCACCGATCGAAGTAATGCCACCACCAGCGCCAACCAAGTCGACATAAGCTGCACCGTTTTGCGAAACTTTGAATTTGTTAGCAGCGTAATCGTAGTAAATGCGGCCGGTACCAGCGGATGACGCAGCTGGAGCAGACGACATACCTTGAGAGGTGATAGCGCCTGAAATATCCAAACTTGATGACGGTACTGTCGTGCCAATACCGACATTTCCATCACCTCGCACGATCATTAAGCTTGAACCCGATTTCGCGACATCTAAAACATAAGAACTACTGTCAGCTACGGTCGGATTGATTCGGAAGAACTTTCCTCCAGATACAACTCCACCGCCAGCACCGGAGTTGTACTCGACGATAGTCCCTGCTGTTGTGAATCCTGCCGCCATGGTGTAATTGAAAGTACTGATTCCGCCTGTGCCACCAAAAGTAAAAAGAGAGCCGTCCGTGCTTCGCGCACGAAGCGCATAATTCGTTTCGAAATTTCCTTGATTGACATCCAAAGTCGCTGACGGTGTGGCGGTCCCAATGCCAACCATACCAGCGTTCAGCATCGTTCCGACTCGAATTGGTGGTGTAAAGAAGAGGTCAGGAGAAAAAGCCGAATTGAGTGTCATGCTGGTGTTGCTGGCAATCGCTGTAATTTGGCGAACCTGACCATAGGCCGCGACATAGTCACCAACACTGTAGGCGGAGAGAAAATTCGTACCGGTACCTGTAACTGTAGTTCCAGAGGAGCTGACAGAACTTGGGTTTGTCAGCGTCGTCTTGTCGAGATGCAACAGCGCTTGAGGACTTGCTGTTCCAATCCCAACTCGGCCATTTTGGGAAATTGTCATGGCTGTGGTGTCATTGGTCTTCAACTGCAAAGCCTGATTGTCTTTTGTTCCAATGCTGATGGTACCAGATGTTGCATTACCGCCATTGACAATAAACCCACCCAACGTGGTAACTGCTGCGCAAGTCGCATTTCCAGAAGCATCGAACGAAATCACCTGATTCAATCCACAAGTAAAGTCTTGCAGAGCTGTTCCAGTCCCGTTGGATGCAATGATTCGGTTGTTACCGAAGGTCGTCGCATTTGTTCCACCTTTTGAGATCGGGACTTTATTTAAAACCAAATTTCCATCATGGGCCAAAGTCGCATCACCGCTAACTACTGAGTTCACCCAGGCGGTGCCGTTGTAAA
>CBIHPB010000498.1:0-1970 GCA_966211485.1 uncultured Bdellovibrio sp. | reverse complement strand
TGGATGTCGACCATCCGGAAATCATGGAATTTATCGATTGGAAATACAAAGAAGAGAAAAAAGCGCAGGCCTTGATTCGCGCCGGCTACGATTCGGATTTCGAAGGCGAAGCTTATCGCACTGTCTCGGGCCAGAATGCCAACAACTCGGTCCGCGTTTCGGATGGATTTATGAAATCCGTCGAGGCCAAGAAAACTTGGGCTCTGAAAGCGCGCACCACAGGAAAAATCATTCGCGAGCTTCCGGCTGATGAGGTGTGGAAGAAAATTGTTTCCAGCTCTTGGTTTTGTGCGGATCCTGGACTGCAGTTTCAAGACACAATCCAAGACTGGCACACGTGTCCTGCGACGGGGCCGATTCGCGCCAGCAATCCATGCAGTGAATATATGTTCCTCGATGATTCGGCCTGCAATCTCGCAAGTTTGAATTTACTCGCCTTTCAAGATGTCGACGGCAGTTTTGATTGGACCTCTTTCGAGCACACCGCGCGCGTGATGTTAATCGCGCAAGATGTGCTGGTGGATTTCGCCAGTTACCCGACGGCGACGATCGCCCGTAACAGTCATGATTATCGGCCTTTAGGTTTGGGATTTGCGGGACTTGGTGCCTTGCTGATGAGAATGGGAATTCCCTACGACTCGGAGGCAGGCCGTGCATGGGCGGGGGCATTGACTTCGATGCTTCATGGGATTGCTTACAAAACCAGTGCGGAACTGGCGGACGAGCTTGGTGCATTCCCGGGCTACAAGAAAAATTCAAAACCCATGCAGCAAGTTTTAAAAAAGCATCAAGCGGCCTTGAAGAAAATCGACTGGAGTTTTTTGCCTCTGCAAACTAAGGCCCGCATCTTTGAAATCTATGACGAGATGTTAGCGCATGGAATGCGAAAAGGCTGGCGCAACTCGCAAGTCACCGTGATGGCGCCAACTGGCACCATCGGACTGGTGATGGATTGTGACACCACTGGTGTCGAGCCCGAATTCTCACTGGTGAAATTTAAAAAAATGGTCGGCGGTGGCCGGGTGCAAATCGTTTCTCAATCGGTGACCCAGGCCTTGTCGCGTCTTGGATATTCTGCTTCCGCGATTCAAAAAATTTCCGAACACGTGAAAGAAACTGGCATGATCGAAGACGCCCCAGGCATTCAGGCCGAGCATCTGCCAGTCTTTGATTGCGCCAACAAAAATGGTCTGACGGGAAAGCGCTTCCTGCGACCGGAATCACATCTCTTGATGATGGCCGCGATCCAACCTTTCTTAAGCGGAGCTATTTCCAAAACAGTCAATCTCCCAGCAGAAAGCACCTCGGATGATATCTCCCGAATCTATTGGCAGGCCTGGGAGCTGGGTCTGAAAGCAATCGCCATTTACCGCGACGGCTCGAAACTCAGCCAGCCCCTGACAGTGAAAGAGGGCGGCCCGATCTGTCCTGAATGCGGCGGCACCACCGAAGTCTCCGGCAACTGCTACCGCTGCATCAACTGCGGTTTTACCACAGGCTGTGTCAGCTAAACGCAATTCTGGCAATTGACATAAAGTTCCCATCTTTCCGATAAGATCTTTTAAAGATTCTCAATTAATATTGGGTTCTCCTCAAGATTTCTGAATATCCTCCGATTGATTTCACAATTAAGGAGTCCAAAGTGGCGCAGTGGTTTCGTGGTTTTCGGTTAAAGATGTTGTCTCTCGTCGGTTTCAGTTCGATCCTCCTGGCGCTGGTGTCGGGGTATGCGATTCACGACTTGATGGATTTTCAAGAAAAGTTATACCAGGCGAACGCGGTTCGCATTCCGCTGACTCAAGGGACGAATGAAATGGCGACCAGCCTCCAGGGCATGGCGCGGTTTTTGTGGCTGGCGGCGATGACCGATTCCCCGGACGACTTGAGGCTGGCTGGCGAAAAGATCAAATCTGAAATCCAAAACTTTGAACAGGATCGGGATGCGGTCGACAAATTTCCGAAAAATGAAT
>CBIHPB010000497.1:0-1970 GCA_966211485.1 uncultured Bdellovibrio sp. | reverse complement strand
CATGATGGAAATTTGGTTCTGGCCAACACTGTCAGTGCCGGCACTTATCAAAAGATCACAGTGGATTCAAAAGGTCGCGCGGTTGCGGGCAGTAACCTGACAGCGGCCGATATCAGCGCGGCTTTGGGTTACCAGCCCGTGAATCGCGGTGGCGATACGATGGCGGGCTCGATCAGCATGGGTGGATACAATATCACCAATGCAGGTGATATTGCTCAGGCCGGTGGAAAAACTTTTGGATTGAGCTCTCAAGCATCAGACCCATCAACTGCTGGTTGGGGTGCGGCTGAGAAAGGTCGTACTTGGTTCAACTCGACTTCAAACGAAGTGAAGTACTGGGATGGATCAGCAGTGAAAGCTTTGGGTGTTTCAGGTGCAGGTCTGACAAACTTGGGCGGCCAAACAGGTTCAACGCAAACTTTTGCGGTCGGCACTAGTGGAACTGCATTTAATATTTCTTCAGCTTCGAATACTCACACGTTCAATATCCCGATGGCTTCGACCGCAGCTGTGACTGCGGGTCTGATTTCAAAGACTGACTATGACAATTTCAATACGAAGCTTGGCACAACAACACAGTTTGCGGGTGATGTTTCTGGAACTTACAACGCGACTGTTGTTCAAAAAATTCAAGGCAAAGATATCACCGCCGGTTCTGTCTCTGGCCAAGTGATGATTTACAACGGAACTGCTTGGGTGAATTCGGTTGTCTCGGGTGATGCAACTTTAGCTCATGACGGTAACTTGGTCTTGAATAAGGTTCCAGTCTCTAAGGGTGGAACAAATGCAACGACTTTCGGTAACAACCGAATTATTGCTTCGAACGGCACAGGCACGGCTTTGCAAGACTTCACATGTCCTTTGAATCAGGTCATTTCGTTTGATGCTTCGGGAAATGCTGTCTGCGCCAATGTGTCTTCGCTGTCTGGTGCGATCTTAAATGGCGGTAACACAACGGCCGCTGATATTTCGATCGGTACGAATGATAACAAGGCCTTTAACTTTAAGACCAACAACACGATCGCGATGACGATCTCGCAAAACGGAAGTGTCGGAATCGGGACGACTGCTCCTGGCAAACCTCTTGAGGTTTGGTCGACAAGCTCAAGCACCGGTATCAAGGTTATGCGAAACGGCAGCGCTTGGGGAGCTTCCGAGTTGACTCCAAATGGTCTGTTGATTGCGCCAGATGCGCCCGGTGCTGGAATTGTTTCGGTCAAAAATAGCATGAGTGACTACGTGGATGTGTTTAGCATTGACACAGCCGCAGGATCGCCTGCAAACGGTTCAATTCGTATTGGTGGAAAGCAAAAAATCCAGCCCCGCATAGATGTCGCCGATGCCTTTATCGTTAAAGATGTCGCTGGCAATATCCTTTTCCAAATCGATTCAATTACAAGGAATATCGGAATCGGAATTTCGACACCTGGTACGGCCTTGGATGTCAGCGGCGCCATCACAGCTCAAGGAATGTCGGCTGCTCCAGGAGTTTCCACGGCTGGAACGGGACGTATTTATTATGATTATGCGACCAACAAGTTCAAAATTTCACAAAACGGTGCAGCTTATGTGGACCTGGTCGGTGCTGGCAGCATCACTTCAGTTGGCGGACAATCGGGTGCAGCGCAATCTCTTGCGATCAGTGTTGATAACTCGGTGACGACACCGACCATCACGTCAGCTTCAGATACCCACACTTGGAAAATCCCAATGGCTTCCAATACGGGAACCACAGCGGGTCTTTTGAATAAAGCAGACTACGATTCGTTCGTTGCCAAATTGGGAACAACGACTTTGTTCGCTGGCGATGTCTCTGGAACTTACAACGCAACAGTCGTGCAACAACTGCAAGGTAAGGCGATCACGGCTGGTTCAGTTTCTGGCCAAGTGATGATTTACAATGGAACTGCCTGGGTAAACGCCGTTGTGTCTGGCGATGCAACGATCGCCCATGACGGAAATTTGGTTTT
>CBIHPB010000496.1:0-1996 GCA_966211485.1 uncultured Bdellovibrio sp. | reverse complement strand
CAGTCAGCTCGTTGTTCCAGATCTTCTCGGCAATCTCGTCCACAGATAGCTCGACGATATCCAAAACTTCATCGGGATCTTGCATTGCAGGTGCTGGCACAAGCTCCTCTGCCAGATACAAATCGATTTTTTCATTCGAGTAGCCGATCACCGGATGAATATGCGTCAGCAAGGTGAGCTTGCCTGGTTTGAATCCGACCTCTTCCTGCAATTCGCGTGCGGCGGTTTGCTCGGTGGTTTCACCGCGATCGGTTTTGCCGGCAGGGAACTCGAGGAAGACTTGGCCGACGGCATGGCGGTATTGGTGGATCATCAGATATTTTCCGCTGGCGGTGCGCGGGATGATCATCGCGGCACCCGGGTGTTTGATGTATTCGCGGAAAGAGCGAAAGCCATTTGGCATTTCGACATCGTCACGCCAGACTTTCAGAAATCGTCCTGGAAATGCCAGCTCGGTCGAGAGAACCTTTTCAAACAATTTTTTCATGAGGTTCAGATTATCATGAATCTTCAATTGTCATGAATACTAATAATCCAACCGCGAGGTTTTCATCAAGCCGGGCCAAGGTCGGGATCGCCAGGCGCATGCCCACCTTTCGTCTTTGACCCCAGATAATTTCAGCTGAAAACATACGGCACTTAAATCAGAATAAAAGGATGCGAATCGCCCTCTCGATTTTGATGCTTTTGATTCTGCCGGCCATTTCCATGGCTGAAGTTCAACACTCGTTGCTGAGGCGAATCGCCGTGTTTCCAATTGCTGATGCCAATGTTTCATCCAGTGAAGAGGCCTGGTGGCAGATGCGCGAGCTTTTGACCAAAGATCAGCGCTTTTTTGTCGCCAGCCGTCGCTTTATGGTCAATCGCGGAGTGTTTCAGCCGCGCAAACTTTTAAAACCGGCGGACGCGATTATTCTTTCAAAAATTTTGGATGCTCAAGCGCTGGCCGTGACTTATTTGCAAGAGCGAACGCTGCATATGAAAGTTTACGAAGGCGAGAACGGATATCTTTTATGGGAAGGGGATGCCGAGTTTCATCCGGCGTTGCCGATCAACGATCAGTTGATTCGCATGAGCACGCAATTGATGAACACGTTTGTGCTGTCGATTCCTTATCAGGGATTTCAGGTGAAAGATGACGTCATTGGAAAATCCACTTATGAAATCGAAGGCAAAACCTACGGTCAGGTCTATATCGGAGCGAACTCGCAGATCAAGGTGGGAGATCCTGCCCAATGGGTCGAAGTGTCTGGCGATGTGGGCCAAGCGTTTTTTAGCTCGAGCACGAAAGTCACCGTCATCGCCGAAGGAAAAGTGACTGAGGTCAAAGGTGACCGTGTCATCGTTGAAATTGAAAAGATGCGGGATCCAAATGAACTCAAAGAAAATGCCTTGGTGCGTTTTCCGCAGGAGCTGAATCGTCTAAAGGAACTGTACGCTGAAGGCGATAAATCAGCTAGCCTTTCGCCAGAATACTTCTCCAGCGAGATTAAAAACTCAAGTGAATTTTCAAAGGACCATAATCCCACCACATCGGCCTTGATGTGGATTGCAAATATCGCAGGATTTATTCTCCTCGCGTTTTAGTCGACGAACGTCAAAGGTCATTTCCGGGTTGTCATTCAGGGGCAGTCGGCTCAGAATAAATCCATGGCTGCAGTCGTCGAAATCCGAAATATTTCCAAATCTTACCAACTTGGGTCTGTCAAAGTGCAAGCGATCAAAGGTCTTTCTCTTTCTTTGCAAGAAGGAGAATTCACCGCCTTGATCGGTTCGTCGGGCTCGGGGAAAACAACTTTGCTGAATCTCATCGGCTGTTTGGATGATGCCGATCAAGGTGAAATCCTGATCGATCAAACCAATGTGCAAAGTTTGACCGAGGACGAGAAAAGCAATCTACGCAATCGCAAGATCGGATTTATTTTTCAGTCCTTCAATTTGATTCCGGTTCTGAACATTTATGAGAACGTCGAAATTCCACTGACCATCCGAAAAG
>CBIHPB010000495.1:0-2003 GCA_966211485.1 uncultured Bdellovibrio sp. | reverse complement strand
CCAGCTGTCGATGGCAGCGGAAATTGCACCCAGGCAGTCATTGACCTTCACAATACGCTTGTGACCAAAGCGAAAGTTTATAAAACATCAAAAACAGACCCAAGTGTCGAGTCTTTGAAGGAAACTCAAAAGACCTGCAAAGACCTGAGCTCACTGTTGGGTGAGAAGACTTGTAAAGCTCAGTCCGTTGATACCAAAGAAGTGCTTGATGTTCGCGCTGCCGATACGGCTCCATTCTGCACGGTTGTTGAAAATGCTCTGACGAAGGCAAACGCTCCGACTGTTGCTCAATCAACGCCAGCTCCATCATCACCAGCTTCCTCTGGCACGCCTGCCGCCACCACCCAGTCGGGAGCTCCAGCAGCAGGTGCGGCTCAAGCTGTTGAAGCAATCGCCGCTCGAGAAATCGTAAAATTAAAAAATCCAATTCAGCTGAAAATCAAAAACGCCGAGCAAATCAATAAGCACCTGACGGAAGGTACCAGCCTTTCGATTCAAGAGGGTGCGAGCCTTGGCGTGGCCGAGCTCAATGTTCAGAAAGATTTCTGCTGGATGGAAAAGAAAGTCGCAGCGACCGAAGTTCGCGAAGGCGATCTGGTGAAAATGCAGGCGGCGAAAGCTGAGGCGAATATCGTCAGGATTGAAGCCGATGGTTTGCCGATCAAGCTTTCCTGCGTGAAGCTTTCGTCGATGTCTGAAAAATGGACCGTCGAGCGAGTTCAGAAGGTTCTGGGTTCGGCGATTGAGATCATCACCTCGGAATAACCGGTGGTCTGATTTTTGAAGTGTTCCCCTAGGTCGACGCCAGTTTGGTGTCGAAGGGGGACCACCAATGCGACATTTCTTAAAACTGCTGTCTGTCTTTTTATTTGCGACAATTCAAATCCAAATCGCGCAGGCGGATGATTATCCGACTGATGTTCGTATCGAAGCCCTGTCCAGCAAAGGCAGCGGCTGCCCTGCGGGAAGCGTTCGCTGGACGCTGGCTCCGAATTCGTCAGCGGTTTCTTTTCTGTTTGATCGCTATCTCATGCAAGGTACTTCGCCTTTGATGAAGCTGGATTGTCAATTTCGATTCCTTCTCAAATACCCACGAAACTATCGCCTGAAAGTCGTCGGCGTTGATTATCGAGGGGCTGCGATCCTGCCAACTGGAAGTTCGGCGACGGTTTCAACCAATATCTTACAGACCATTTCGCGCATGGCCCGCACGATCGAGGACTCCCGAGAGACGGTCCAGGGGCCGCACGAAGACCTGCTGTTGATCTCTCGCTCGACGACAAGGGGCGATTGGATTTCTTGTAACGGTGTTGCGGGTATGAATTACATTTTCACCTCGTCCGTGCAGCTGAACAATCCCACCGGCCAGGAAGCTTATCTCCAGATCGACTCGGCCGATGTGGATTTGCGCGCCGGTGTTTCGATGCAATTGGCCTGGGCTCGCTGCAATTAGAATGTTTTCAGTGGGGCTTTGAAACCAGGGGCGCTCGCGCTATAACCCCGGGCACAAAGCCTATGGAAAAAAAGCAAATCACCGATATCAGTCGATTGGCCCGGGACGTGTACTTTGAAAGCAAGCAAAAGTACTCTTCAAGTCCCAAACTGGTTTTTCACTTTCGCGATCAGTCTTCCGAAGACTGTCTGGTTGAGATCGATCAGATGGGGATTCGCTATGCGATTTCCAATCTGATGGCCAACGCCATTCGCTCGACCGGCGAGCAGGGCGATGTCTATATCGAGCTTCAGCGCCAAGGCTGGAAATGCATGCTGGATGTGGTGGATTTTGGCTCGGGCGAGCATCCGATGACCGAATCCGCGGCCGTGAAGCAAGCCTATGGCGCGATGGGGATTGAGTCCCTGCGCGGCCAAGGCACCCGAGCTCGGATTGAACTTCCGCTGGCTATTTCTTAAGCCGAAATAAAAGGCCATTGCGTCAACGATGGCCGGAATTTCCCTTTTCTTACGATCCTCGTGTCAGATTCAAATTGGTCTTGTGTTTGGAG
>CBIHPB010000494.1:0-2020 GCA_966211485.1 uncultured Bdellovibrio sp. | reverse complement strand
CTTCATATTTGTTTGATGGCGCCAACATCGAAGTCTTCACTCGGAATTCGGCCGCTTGTACGGCTTCCATGCTAGCCAGCAATTCGCGAGTTTGCTTGAAATAAACAGCTTGGTCCGATTTCGAAACGCGCGACAGATCCATCGCATTGAATTTTCCATCTTTCGGCGGCACGGCCCGGCGGAAGGTATCGGCTACTTCCTGAGATGGAAGACCCAACTTCTGCATGAAAGTCGCTGTTGTCTCAAGATCCTGTGCTGTCACGGTTGTGCCGTTGATGCGCGCGAATTCTTTCTGATCGTTGATCATCTGAATCGATCCCGATTCGCCTTTGGTCACCACTTGCAGAGAGTAAGCCTCGTCCGGACTTCCAGAAATTTTAATCTTCGTTGCATCCAGCTTGGGGAGCTTCATGTCGCCGTATTCGCGGATAAATTGGGTGAGCTCTTCTTTCTGAGCCTGCGGAAGATAAGGGGAAATCTTGCTGTAAAGCTCGCGGAATGAAACCGATCGCTTGGTCACACCCGTCATTTCGATGAAAGCTTTGATCTCGTTATTCTGACGAGCATTGCCTGCGGCCATCAAAGCCGGATTGAATCCCAACAGAAACGACAGCGTCCAAAGGATTAAATTTTTCATATCCCGGGTCCTCCAAAAAAAGATCTCCAGTGTCTCTTTTCGGCGCTTGCCTGAAAAAATGAACTCGACTGGACCCTGAAGTCCTTCGACCCCACGAAGGTCTAGCTAAATACCGCGATCTTTGCCTCTGTGGCCGCCCCAGATGACAATAAAGCCATGAAAGTCGACATCAAAAATTCATCTCTAGAGCTGGCCCAGCTGATCAAGCAAGACCCCAGCCTCATTGAGAAGGAATTGCTGAATGTCGGACATGAATTGATCGGAATTTTCGAGGACGCGAATTTTTCGCATCAATTTCAAAACTACCACGAGATGAAAATTGAACTCTTTTCCGTGGTGCTGGAAGATCTCGCTATGGGGGGCACGACTTTGAAATCCTCTCAGATCGGTCTGACCTTTTCCAACGGCAAAGTGAAAACTTTTATCGCCCCCTTTGGTACCAGCCATCAGGGAAACCTGATGATGAGCGTGAGTCTGAAAAACGTCGCCGCTTTTAAAAAATGGCGAAGCGGCGACCAAGGGGAAATTGAACAAGAACATCTCAACGCTGCGATTTATCGTGTGATCGTGGCTTTGTCGAAAGTGATTTGATGAATACAAGTGCGCTGTACCGATTGCTGGAATTCGAACCTTACTTCATCCTTTGTGCTTTGATTGCGCTGGCTTGGATTTTCTACCAAGTTTTCTTGCGCGAGGTCTCGGAAGAACGCCACCGAAATTTGAAGGCGCACTTCCGAAATCTGATGCGCCACTTTGTTTTCTTCACCACACTTTTCATCGTATTCGTCATTCTACATCAGGCGTCTAGCGATTCGAATTTCGCCAAGATCACGCCGTACATTGCACTGGGGTGTTTGGCCACTGGCATGATCGTGTTCGTAAAAGCTTGCCGGCTGATCACGCTTCAATACCTTTTCCTCGGATCAATGAAGCATGGGGTTCCGGTTTTGATCGTGAATATCTTTTCACTGATCATGTCGATTGCGCTGGCCATGTGGGTCGCGGCGGGAATTTTCAGTATTGAGGTCACTCCGCTGCTCGCAACCTCGGCGGCTTTTTCGGTGATTCTTGGTTTTGCGATGCAGGATACTTTGGGGAATCTCTTTGCCGGAATTTCGCTGCAGGTCGACCGCGCCTATGACATCGGTGACTGGCTGGAGGTGACCAGCGGGGCTCAGAAAACCGTGGGACAGGTGAAAGAGATCACCTGGCGCGCCACCGTCTTGATGGGTTGGACGGATGAGCTGATCATTCTTCCCAATCGCGGCTTGGCCAATTCTCAGATCTCCAACTTCTCGGTCGGAGATCAACCAATCATTCGCAGCCTCACCTTCCGGGTTCGTTATGGCACCGATACAGCGCTGGCCAAGCAGTGCCTGCTCG
>CBIHPB010000493.1:0-2029 GCA_966211485.1 uncultured Bdellovibrio sp. | reverse complement strand
ACCTAAGAAGTAATTTTCAGAGAAGAAAGAATAGGTGACATAAATGTCTCGTCGTAAAAAAACGTTTAAACGCGAAGTTATTCCAGATCCAGTTTACAAAGATATCGTTGTAGCCAAGTTCATCAACAAAATGATGATCCAAGGCAAAAAAGCGATCGCTCAAAAAATGTTCTACGGAGCATTGGACGAGTTGAAAGATAAGATTGCTGGCGAAGAGCCAATCGGAATCCTGAAAAAGGCTTTGGAAAACTGTAAGCCTGCATTGGAAGTTCGTTCACGCCGTGTCGGTGGAGCAACATACCAGGTTCCAGTTGATGTTCGTCCATCACGCCGCTTGGCTTTGGCTATGCGTTGGTTGATCGCTTACTCTCGTGAGCGTGGCGAAAAAGACTACTCAAAGCGTTTGGCTGGTGAGCTCTTGGACGCTTACAACAACCGTGGTAACGCGATCAAAAAGCGTGAAGATGTGCACAAGATGGCAGAAGCCAACAAGGCCTTCTCACACTACAACTGGTAAAGCAGTTGATTTAAAAGAGAAAATATTTTTGCACCAACGGTGCAATAAGCATAAGATCGGTCAGCCCATAAAGCTGGCCGATTTTTTTTGGCTTTGCTCGTTTTCAAAGTAGATATCTGATAACGATTTAAGCTGTTGTTGTTACTAAAGGATTCGCAAATGTCTGTCTTAGACCCGCAAAATGTTAGTGAACTGAAATTCACCCGAAACTTCGGGGTTATGGCTCATATTGATGCCGGCAAGACGACGACGACCGAGCGGATTCTGTATTACTCTGGAAAAGGCCACAAGCTTGGCGAAGTTCACGATGGCGCAGCCACCATGGACTGGATGGAGCAAGAGCAGGAGCGCGGAATCACAATCACCGCGGCAGCCACGACTTTGTTGTGGAAAGATCACCGCCTGAACATTATCGATACCCCCGGGCACGTGGATTTCACGATCGAAGTCGAACGCTCTTTGCGTGTCCTCGATGGTGCGATCGCCGTTTTCGACGGTGTAAACGGTGTCGAGCCTCAGTCTGAAACCGTCTGGCGTCAGGGCAACAAGTACAAAGTCCCTCGCATCTGCTTTATCAACAAAATGGACCGTGTCGGTGCCGATTTCGTGATGAGCGTGAATTCCATCAAAGAAAAATTACTCGCCAACCCAATTCCAATCCAGGTTCCCATCGGTCTCGAAGACACCTTCACAGGCGTTGTCGATCTGATCGAGAACAAAGCCTACATCTGGGATCAATCCGGAAACGGCGAGAAATTTTCCGTCACCGATGTTCCTTCGGACATGAAGGCGGATGTCGAGCGCGTCCGAATGGAAACGATCGAAAAAATCGTCGAATTCGATGACGAGTTGCTGGAAAAATATTTGAATGGCGAAGTTCCAACTGCCGAACAATTGCGCCAAGCGCTTCGCAAAGGAACCTTGGCATTGAAGGCGTTCCCTGTTTTGTGTGGAGCGGCCTTCCGCAACAAAGGCGTTCAGCCTTTGATCGATGCGACAGTTCACTACCTGCCAAGCCCGCTGGATGTTCCGCCGGTTCAAGGTATTGATCCTGAAAAGCCAGAGAAAGAAATCGTCTGCAAAACCGATTTCACGGAACCGGCCGCAGCATTGGCATTCAAAATCGCCAACGATCCATTTGCCGGAAGCCTGACCTACATTCGCGTTTACTCGGGAGTCGTCAACGTCGGCGATTCTTTGCTGAATCCACGCACCGAGAAGAAAGAGCGCATCCAGAAGCTCGTGAAAATGCACGCCAACTCTCGTTCTGAAATCCAAACCTTGCGGGCCGGTGATATCGGTGCCGTCGTCGGTTTGAAATTCACCGGAACAGGTGACACGATTTGTGATGCCAAGCGAACGGTGGTTCTAGAATCCATCACATTCCCAGAGCCAGTTATCGCCGTCGCTGTCGAGGCCAAGTCTTCCGCTGATCAGGAAAAAATGATGGCAGGACTTGAAAAGCTCGTGAAAGAGGATCCCTCTGCGCGCCTCAGAAACGACGCTGAAACT
>CBIHPB010000492.1:0-2092 GCA_966211485.1 uncultured Bdellovibrio sp. | reverse complement strand
AGGCGTCGATTCCTTCATCGATCATCTCCACCCAGCTCTTTTGCCGCGAGCGAGAGAATTCAACTGTTGACGCCCAAACTGTCGGATCGACCCGCAGCCAGCCGCTTTCCGTCCAAACTTCAACCCAGGCGTGGGCGTTTCGTTGTGTGACCCGCCAGAAATTTCCCAGCGTGTTGTACTCGGCGCCTTGATAACCGGAAACAACACGGGCCGGGATTCCCAGTGCGCGCGCCATGGTCGCATAAGCGCCGGCAAAGTGTTCGCAAAATCCGCGTTTGCGATCAAAAAGAAATTCGTCCAAACCGGTTTTTTCAGAATAGACGCCGGGCTTTGATGTGTAGGCGAAGTTTCCGTCGGAAAAGAGCTCGCGCAAAGCCCGTCTGCGGGCATTGAGATCCGAAGTCTCGGATTTGATCCTGGTGACCCAAGCGCGGGCCCGATCCGGCAAAGGAAGATACTGAAGGTCTTTCGCAGTTGGCGGGCGCTGGTCTTGATAGGCCCATGACATCTGTGCGAAAAATCTTTGCGAGCTATTGACGCCGCCATTTCGGCGCCAGGCATAGTTTTCAAGCTCCACCGGGCGTATTTCAGAAGACGAAAGATGAATGGTCGGATCCAAAGTGAAAATGTAAACGCTGGAAACAGGCTCCATGATCAGCTCATAGGTCATGGTCCCTTTCGCTTGCGGCACACCTTCTGATTTCGGCTTTGGCAAAGTGCGAGGACCTTTCCAGGCAAGGCCCTCGGAAGTTTCAAGCACGGCGCCTTTCCAATAAAGCTCGTCGACGTTGATGTCAGCGGTTGGTGGAAAGACAGCGCGGAACACAAGTTCAGACGAACCCGACAGCTCGGCCATCTGTCCGGGCTTGAGATCAGTGGTAAAGCCTACCTGCCCCGAGCCGCGGATATGACTTTGAGACATCGCCCACGGCAAGACAACACGCGGAAAAACCAGAAACAGCAGCATGGCGATTGGCAGCGAGGTTGTGAAAATCAGAAGGATCTGATTGCGTGGAATTTTTCTTGGATCCTGGGACAGGGCCCACCAAAGCGTGAACATGCAAAGCAGCTGCACCGGCAGCCAAAGAAGATCCAATCCGAACAAAGGCTTTAGTGTCAGTAACAAAAATCCTAACAGCACCAGCATGAGATGATCGCGCCGATTTTCATAGTCCATGACCTTGATGGCAGTCAGGGCGACCAGCAAAGAGCCGGATGCCTCTTGAATAAAAATCGTGCGGTATTGAAACAGCACAAAACCAAAAAGAATAATGGCAAGAACCGTGGTTGCACGGCGGGGAAGCTGCATGACCATTTGTTGGCCGGCTAACCATTTCCAGACCCACAGAATCAGACAGAACAACGAAATCAGCGAGGGCACATCAAGACAGGTCATCAAGCTTAAGGCTGCAAGACTGAAAACAAGTGCTGGGCGCTGAAAGAACTCGTAGTTCACTTGAGCTCCTTCACTGAAACCAGAGCCATATGCTCCATGCACTTTTGCCAGTGGGCGGGGCCGCGGCCTCGGCCGGAATTCCAGTTGCCGATGCGAAGACTGTAATCCGACGCTTGCTTTTCGGCTTTGTCCACCCACAGGGCTAGTTGTGACAGACGGTCTTCGCCGTTTTTAAGTGTGGCGGTTTGACGCCAGTCAAATTCAAGCTGTGTCGAGTTTTGCTCTTCATAGCGACGGATCAGCAGTTGTTGGGCTCGCTGAGACGCCCGCCAGTCGATGCGACGGGGCCAGTCGCCGCGCTGAAAAGGTCTGAGGTCATAAAACAAACCTTGATTGTCGATCGCTTGCTCGCCGATGGAACTGGATGGAAATCCGGATTCGCCTCGGCGGCAGGGATAGACCAAAACTTCTTTTTCTGTGCGCTGCAGTTTCCACGAACGCAGAAGCCCGAAAGGGTAAGCACTTTCAATCGTGAGAGTCGGGATGCGCTGAAGTCCGCGCCGGCGCGGAGTCCATTTGAGAGCTGCAAACATTGTCGCCGGAGGCAGAGAAATACCTTCTTTTTCCGAGCTCCAGCGAACCGAGGTCTGGTAGATCGTGGTGTCGTTCAAAGTTTTAAGATGCACTTCGATCCAG
>CBIHPB010000491.1:0-2101 GCA_966211485.1 uncultured Bdellovibrio sp. | reverse complement strand
CCGATCAACTCAAGCTCAATGCGTGAATCCGACACGCCAACCACTCCGGCCTCATCTTTCACCGCAATCGTTTTTGAGAGATAAATCGTGCCTGGTTGGCCACCGATTTTGGCTTCTGGAGAGTCCACGCCAATCTTGCTTAAATCTGGCAATTCAACTTTGATATCCGGAACAGTGACTGGTTTTGGTTCGTACTTTTCAACTTTGTATGTGCAGGCAGCGGCCAGCAGAGTTGTTGCGATCATCATGATTTGCAAACGTGACTTCATATGAACCTCGGTTGGCGGTTAAGCGATCTGTTAAACAAATCGACACCTCCGGAAAGGATTTCATGCTCATTCCCAGAGGCGCGGATCTATTCGGTTTTAAACACAGTCGCTCTGAAAAGCGAAATCCGGGCCAACCGATAACTGCTACGGGCCAGATGATGGTTCTTTCGATCGGCGCCAAATCCTTTGCACTAGTTGTTTGACACCGGACTCGCGCTCATTCTTTTTCAAATATAGATTCAGAGTCTGATAATCTCTTCCCCATGCGACTGTCTTGCTGAAGGGTCTCGATTCAAAAACTTTCTTAAGGCGAATGCCGATTGCCTCACTCCAGTAACTGACAAGTTTCGAGCAAAGCTCTCGAATAAATCGCAAGCCGCAATGGCCCAGGTTACTTGCTCGGCACCCGAGCCGTGGCGCGCATGAAGGCGTAGAAGAAAACCGAATCATGAGCCTTCTTCACCCGCTCGACCTCGGCGTCCATTTGCTTGATCATGGCACCGGTTACACGGTTTTCGCGGATCAGGGAATCCTTGGCACTGAGAAGAATTTGGTAGAAGTAATCGACGAAGGCTTTGCGGCGTTCGGGTTCGCGCGAGTCGAAGTGGAAGGAGCGGATTTCGGTTTGGATATCGACGAAGCCGGCTTCTTTCAGATAATTTCCGACCATGCCGCCGACATAGGGATGTCCGCCGATCGACCATTGGAAATCGTTGAACTCGAACCAGTATTTCAAATAAGCCGGACTGTAGGGATTCAGATACAAAGTCTGATTGAAAACTTCGGTGCAATAAATTTTCGCGCCGGGCTTGAGGTGATGACGGACACGCTTGAGCACTTTCAAAGGATCCGGGACGTGTTCCAAAAACCAACACAAGAAAGCGGCGTCGTAATTTTTCTGTGGCATCGAAAAAGTTTGCGCGTCCTTTTCAGAAAGCGTGATGCGTTTTTTCTTGAGCTCTTGGCGCAGATAATTTTTGGCGACTTCCAATTGGGCCGGCGAAATATCCAGCGCATCGATCTTCAGATGCGGAAACCGGCGCATCAGAATTTTGCTTTGCGCGCCCACTCCGCAGCCGACTTCCAGAAGCTTTTCTTTGAATTCGAGATCGATGCCGGCATAAACGTAGGGCTCGAGAAATTCCGCCTGATGGATCAGTCGTTTTTGTTCAGTGGGATCAAAACCGTGAATGTATTTCTGATTTTTTGCTTTTGCCATGTTCACATTGAACTTCACGAATAGGCTCGAGGCAATGAACAGCGCTGTGGATTTTCGAAGTCCGGCTGCCTTGCGCTATGTAATAAGCCAGGCGTTACTGGCTATTGCGGTTTGGGGACGGCAGCGACGGTTTCGCGGTATTCACGCACCAACTTTTGCATGATGGCATCGCAAGACAAAATTTCCTCGACAAGTCCGACGGACTGCCCCGCACTCCAAACCGTTTTCCATGTGGGGCCGACAGCTGCTTTTTCAAGCTGTTTCATTCCCATCCAGTGAATCAGTGGCACCACATACTGCTTGGTGAGCTTTTGATTTTTTAAGATTTTTAAATACCACGGAAGATCCAGCCCCATTTTTTGCACGTAAGGTGTGTTGATCACGGCCGCCGGAGTTCCGGACACACGTGTGGTCATCACGATATCTTCGGGCGAAGATTTCACGACCGCATCTTTGTAGGCTTGCTCGACACCCGCTTCGGTCGAGGCGATAAAACGTGTTCCAATACTGACAGCCGAAGCCCCCAAAGTCAGAGCCGCCGCCATCGAGCGACCATCGGCGATTCCGCCAGCTGCGATGACGGGAATCTTCAATTCTTTTTGCAACCATGGAA
>CBIHPB010000490.1:0-2106 GCA_966211485.1 uncultured Bdellovibrio sp. | reverse complement strand
ATTCCATCTACGCTCATAGTGTCGCGATTTCCGTCTACAGCTGCCTGATTGCCAAGCGATTGAACTGGACAAGCCAGCAGACATTGCTGAAGATTTCACTGGGCGGGATCTTTCACGACATCGGAAAAAAAGAGATTCATCCCTCGATCCTGGCGAAATCCCGGCGGGAGATGACGGCTGACGAAATTCAGCTTTATGAAACCCATCCGCAGAGGGGGAAAGAGATTTTATCGACATTTCCGGGCTTTCCGTCTGACGTCGTCCAAATCGCCTTTCAGCATCATGAAAATGCTTTGGGGACAGGCTATCCTTTGGGTCTTAGCGGCGTGCGTGTTCACCCACTGGCGAAACTCATTCATGTGACGGACGAGTTCTTCCACACCTGCCAGAAATACAAAGTCGATTGCACCAAACCTTGGATACCGGCTCTTGGCGAAATGTGGGAAATGAAAGGCCCTGAATTGGATCCGCTTCCGCTTCGGGCCCTGATGGAAACATTTGATTATCCCGTGCCGGGGCCTTTGCTGAAGCTGAAGGCTTCATGAAACCGGATCAACTGCACCTGCTTTGGAAGGTTTTCCAGGATCTTCCGTTTCCGATCTATATCAAAGAAATTCAGGACGATTTCCGGATCGCCTTTTGGAACCAAAAAGCGCGTGAGCTTTGGTCCATTGACGGAAATCCCGAGCAAAAGATTTCGGACTTTGATCTGTTTGCGACCGAATCGGCCGAGCAGATCCGCCAGAAAGACCGGGAAATGGTTCAGCAGGGAACGTGCGCTTTCATTCCCGAAGCCAAGGTCGAACTGGCCGGCGGGACGTCGATGTGGCTTCAGGCGTGGCGATTCATTTTGTCGGATTATCAAGGCCATCCACAATGGCTGGTGGGCGTTTGTGAAGACATCACCGGCAGGAAAAAAAATCTCGAAGAAAATCATTTGCAGCGCCAGCAAATTCAAAGCATTTCGGACAATGCGCCGGGTGTTCTGTTTCAGTTTCGGGTGACGCCGGAAAATCAAATGTCCTTCTCTTATATCAGTCGCAAGTTTCAGGATATTTTCGGAATGGACCCGAGTGAGATCATGGGACGTCCCGAGCATATGTTTGAACTTTTGCATCCGGATGACAGAGCCGAATTTTTCATCAATTTGGATGCCACAATTACCGAGAGAAAAACGTGGCACTGGCAAGGCCGGTTCCTGAATGCCCAGGGGCAAATCCTTCACATTGAGGCCCACTCCAATCCTTATCTCGCGGACGACGGCTGCGTGTATTGGGATGGAATGTTTCAGGATCTCACGGCCTTGAAGGAAAAAGAACGACAGCTGCGCGAGCAAACGGAGAAAATGCATCAAGCGGCCCGTCTGGTTTCGATTGGTGAAATGGCGGGTGGAGTGGCTCATGAAATCAATACGCCGTTGGGCGCCATCGGAATCTTAGCCGAGCTGGCACAAAAGGAAATGCAGAAAGAAGGCGGCGTCATCTCCGAGAAAGTCACCGGGCATCTCAGGCAAATCAATGACATGGTCTTTCGCATCTCGAAAATCATCAAAGCCTTGCGTTCGTATGCCCGGAAAGAGACTGACGAGCAGCATGAGATGGTCTTGATGCACACCATTCTCGATGAGGTGCTTTCCGTCTGCAATCACCGGCTGAAACAAGAGCAGGTCAAAGTTCATGTTCACCGGATTCCGGACGAGCTGGCGGTGATCTGTCATCCCACGCAAATTTCCCAGGTACTTTTAAACCTGATCAACAATTCCTGCGATGCCATCCGAGATCTCAACGAGAAGTGGATCCGGATTGAAGCGGGCCTCAGTTCAGATGCGATGCTGGAAATTTCTTTGATGGACTGCGGGCATGGGATTCCGTCAGACATCGCTGACAAATTGTTTGAGAATTTTTTTACGACGAAAGGGCCCCGCGAAGGAACGGGCATGGGACTTTCAATGTCCCGGAACATCATGAAAAGCCATGGCGGGGATCTGACTTTAGATCGGACCTCGCGGCACACAAGATTTGTCCTTCGCTTTCCTCGAAATAAAATGACGGGCTTGGAAAGCCGGCAAAGGGGGGGCGCGTGACCAATTCAATTGTCTACCGAACC
>CBIHPB010000489.1:0-2113 GCA_966211485.1 uncultured Bdellovibrio sp. | reverse complement strand
TTCACAGTGCAGGAATTCGCAGCGTTCATTAAATTTGTGGCCAGGTTGACCCAAGTCATGTCATTGGTCGTGTAATCAATCGAGATACCGTTCGCAGAAACGGCCGTCAGAATTTTCCATCGCACATACAGGCTGCTTCCGCCGCCAACTGTCAGCTCGGCGGTCGAACCCGTCATTGCATCAGCATTTCCGGCAATGATTTTCAACACGACAGGCGGGGCCATTGGAGAGTAAGACATATTCAGCTTATCGACACCAAGTGTGCCGGTTCCACTGGCAGTTAAAGACGAAATATTTCCATCGCTGTCTTTCAAGAACAGATAATAGTTGTTCGAATTTGGAATCAGACTTGTCAGGAACGGTTCGCTTGAAACAGTTGGTGACGGTCCCGGAGCTGGCAAAGGCTTCCAACAGCTGTCCAATGTCGGCGGAGCCGTTGTCACCATTTGAATACAGTATTCGGCAACCTGTGTTGCATCAGTCGCTTGAAAGTTAATCAGCAAAAGTGGATCGCTGACGGGTGAAGCTTGGACTGCAGAAAATGAAGTTGCAACCGGAGGTACCGTGTCTCGCGACCAAGTCGCATTGGCCGTGCTCGTACTACCACCACCGGATGTTTGGCTGAAAGTGTAGGCGTAATTTCCGTCGCTTTTCGCTCCAACCGTATAGGTCCAAGTGCCGCCCGAGCAAGATGTCGAGCTTGAATCCGCACCCGCGACAGTGATCGTCAATCCCGTCGTACAAGTTCCAGAGAAAGTCGGAGCCGAAGCACCTGTCGCCGCCGAGTTTCCGGCAATCACAATCGTCGGCACAGTTGTATCCCGAGTCCAAGTGCGGACGACCGAGCTGGCGTTTCCAGCTAGATCCGTTTGTGCAAAGGTGTAAGTGTAGGTGCCGTCCGAAGCTTGGTTTCCAACTGTCTGACTCCAAACTCCGCCCGAGCACATGACGCTGCCAGTGCCTGAGCCTGTCATCATGACATTCAATCCATTTTCGCAGGTTCCAGAAAAAGTCGGCGCTGTCGCGGCTGTCAGACTGGCTTGTGAAACCGTCAATGCAGGTCCGACCGTATCCCGGATCCAAGCTCCGCTGATGGTGGTCGCGTTTAAGGCCGAATCAGATTGCGTGAAGCTGTAACTATAAGATGCATCTGTTGATTGAGCTCCAGCTGTGAAGCTCCAAATTCCGCCCGAGCACGTCACCGAGCCCGAACTTGCACCTGAAATCGTCACGCTAGTTCCGGTTGTTTCGCAGGCGCCAGAAAAGGTCGGAGCCGAATTTGCCGTCATGCTCGCTTGTGTAATCGTCAATGCCGCGCCAGTCGAATCGAAGTTGTACGCAACAGGACCGACACAGGTCGTACTGTTGGCCGCATCGACAGCTTTGACGTAAATATTTTTAATACCATCACCGGAAATAGCAGGGGCAACCGCCAATGAAAAGCTTGCTGCCGACGAGATGCTTTGGCTTGTGGTATAGACCGAGTCCAGGCAAGTCGCGGTCGAGTGCAAGGTCATGGCGATCGGGTAGGTGCCTGACAAAATTCCTGTCACACTTGGTGATGTCTGATTGGAGGGGCCTGCCGGTGTCACCGCCAAACCAGTCACAACAACCGGAGGCACGGCCGGTGTGATATCAAGAACGCTTCCGCAAGCTTCGACGTTTGCAGCCGAGGCAAGAGAAGTCTCGATGATCACTTCCTCTTTTTCGCCGATGATATCTTTGGTCTGTGTACCAATGATCAAGGGCTGTGAAAAAAGAGATTTGTCGATTCCCACGGTTTGGAAGTCAACACAGGCCTTTGCTAAATTCGCAGAGCTTGCTTTCAATCCAACGACCGAGAAACTTCGCTTGGACCCGGTTGGCACTTCCAGCTCGATATTTTGGGGTGTAGTGCCCGCGGAAATTCCGCCGGCCATCATCGTATAGTTGATGACCGTTGTGCCTGATTTATTCACGCATGTCTTTTGCGTGCTGTCGGCGTTAGGCGCATCGACCAGAATGACATAGCAATTGATCTCGCTGATATTTGCAGGAACCAAAGATGCGTTCCAGCTTGTGCCCATGCTCATGGCTTCGTGCTTGGCCTCGACAACAAACGAAGCCGCTGGGA
>CBIHPB010000488.1:0-2122 GCA_966211485.1 uncultured Bdellovibrio sp. | reverse complement strand
TTTATGTTGGACAGACACTTACAATTACCAATGACGACAGCATCAATCATCAGCTGCACACGAACGGCCGGCCTTGTGCACATGGCAGTCCGATTTCGTCGGGAGCTTCATTTAATTGCGTGATTTCCTCCAGCTACTCGTCCGCCGCAAATGGCCCGATTTACGAGCACAATGTTGATGCCAGCGCGCCTTTTTTCCTGATTGCCCACGATGGAGCCCAGCTTTACAACACCCAGTGCATGTCTTGCCATGGCGCCTTGGCCAGCTCCGAGCGTCGGGGGGCAACAGCTGCGATGATTCAACAGGCAATTCTCAATCGCCCCGAGATGAAGTCTCGCCCAGCCTTGACGGGCCTGTCTGCCAAGCAGATCGAAGCGATTGCCTACGCTCTTTCCAAATAAGCATCTTGACGCAGCTAACGCTTTGTAATGCAATCTCTCATTGGAAAAGAGGGATCCGCGATGGCCAAGCGCAAAGCACGTCAATCATCTTCAAAAGCTAAATCGAAAGCGAAATCAACAGCAGCATCAAAACCAAAACTTCAGGCCTTGCATCCGCTGCAAGCCGAGATCCCATCTCTGCTGAAGGGGATTCGCCAAGGATTGAAAGCGGCAGGAGCAACTCAGGCCACCGGACGCGTTTATGTTTTGGGCGCAGAAGATCGCAATCACAGTTCGCAGTTGATCGAGCGCTTGGCCCCACGCTTTCAAAAAGCTCAGCTGAAGAAATCAATCCGTGAAGTTTTGCACTTTTTGAGTGACGACGGTCCGGTTTGGATCGTCAGTCCTCGTCTGCGCCGGGGTCCGTTTTCTCATCAAGCGCGCCTCGAGGATTCGACCTACGCTTGGATGCGAGACCAGGTCGGATCTTTGGTTTCTTTGTTTAAAGCTTACCAGTTGGACCAAGTTCATTTTGAAATGCACGCCACAACGGACGAGCAAGAGCGCGGTCTGTTCGTGGCGCTTGAGATGGCGGCCTATCAATACCGCGGGGTCATTGATGGTTTGCAATTGATGGATTTTCCGAAAGTTCATTTCCAAAAATTTGGCGGCACGTTTGATAAAAAGATTTTGGCCCAAGCCCAGGCCTTGGGTGCGTCGGTGAATCTGGCTCGTCATTTGGTGAACACGCCTCCCAATTTCTTGAATCCAGAATCCATGGCGGATTACGTGAAAAAGAATTTTTCTCGAGCGAAAAATATGAAAGTCGAGATCTGGGATGCCAAGCGCCTGGCCAAAGAAAATATGAATCTGCATTTGGGTGTGGGCCGCGGAGCCGAGCATGCTCCATGTTTGGTGCACTTGAAATACCGTCCAAACAACACAAAGAAAACGGCCAAGAAAAATGCCAAGCCCATCGCCTTCGTCGGAAAAGGAGTCACCTTTGACTCTGGCGGTCTGGATATCAAACCTTCAGCCGGCATGCGTTTGATGAAAAAAGACATGGGCGGATCCGCAGCCGTTTTGGGATTGGCCAAGTGGGCCGTCGAAACTCAGTATCCGCGTCCGCTGGATTTTTATTTGGCTATGGCCGAAAACGCAGTCGATGCCAATAGCTTCCGTCCCAGCGACGTGCTGACAGCGCGAAACGGAATGCAGGTTGAGATTCACAACACCGATGCCGAAGGCCGACTGGTTTTAGCCGATGCTTTGGATGTGGCGGTGACTCAGAAATCAAATGATGAACCTGAAATCGTGATCGACGTCGCAACACTCACGGGTGCAATCAAAGTTGCACTGGGTGGCGAGATCGCAGGACTTTTCTCGAATGACGATACGTTGGCGGAAGAATTGAACCGCGCGGGTCAAGAAGCAGGTGACCTGAACTGGCGCATGCCTTTGTACGGTCGCTATACTTCTGGGATGAGCACCCCATTCGGAGACATGGTCAACGCAGTCGACGGATTTGCGGGAGCCATCACCGCCGCCTTGTTCTTAGAGAAATTCACTCGGCAAAAGCCATGGGCGCATTTGGATATCTACGCTTGGAATGACAAAGCTGCGGGGCCTTTGAGCTTCTCGGGTGGGAGCGGGCAGGCGGTTCAGTGTCTGGCGCAGTTTCTTTTGGGGAAAATCTAAAAGGTGCCAGGCCCTGTTTCTTGTCGGACTGCGTCCGGAAACAG
>CBIHPB010000487.1:0-2124 GCA_966211485.1 uncultured Bdellovibrio sp. | reverse complement strand
TCCATTCAACTGGTGGCCTTATCGGCTTTCTTGATTTTCACCGGCATTGCGATTTCACTGTTTAAGTTTTTAGGACCAATCTACATCTGGCTTGAAAAAAGACTGCTCAAACAAATCGACGAAAAACCATCGCAAAGTCCGCCACCTCCAGCCCTGGCCCCCTGGGATGCCCATCTCAGTGAGTATGAAATTCATCCGCAGGCCGAGTGCGTGGGAAAGACATTGTCCAGCCTGAAGCTGCGAGAAAATTTCGGAATTATCATCGCCATGATTCAACGCGGGGATCGCCACATTCCAGCGCCGGGCCGGGATGAAATTTTAATGCCCTACGACCGCGTCAGCGTGATCGGAACTGACGATCAATTGGCAGAGTTCGAAAATTTCCTGACCACATTCTACGAACCTGTTGTTCCAGGCGAAACAGCTTCTGGAAATTTTATTTTAGATCAATATTTGGTGATGGAAAACTCCCCCTTTTTAGGTCGCACCATTCGAGACTCGGGAATTCGCGAACGCACTTCAGGCCTGGTCGTCGGGATCGAGCGTGCTGGCCGGCGGATTCTCAATCCAGATTCTCACCTGTCGATTGAAACAGGCGACCTTTTGTGGATCGTCGGCGACGGATTGAAATTGCGCGCCCTTTCGAAAAAATAGAATTTCGGTAACAGTTTTCGGCACCGAGGCCGAAAATCACGGTCTCTGGCCTCTATTGTTCACTCCACCGGCCAAAGGTTCGACAGCGCTTTTTTCAAAACCCGTCTAAAAGCTTACAGATGAAATTCTTTCGAATTCCAAGTAAATTCTCCCTCGTTGATCCACTGGATCCGAATGGAGAAGAACCGATGAAATCCCTGGCCCTGTTTGCGCTCATTCTGAGTGTCAGTCTTGCGAGCTTCGCAAGCGGCCAGGCTTTGCATTTTTCAACCGGTGATTTTGACTCCAAGCATTTTTCAGGTGCTAAGAAAACATCCGCAACATTTGAAATGAACGCAACACGCTCGCAGGCCTTCTTAAAAGTCACTGAGAATTCTTGCCTGACCAGCTCTCAATGTCAGGACTTAGAGACGACACGCCTGAATCAAACTTTCGACCTCCGCCAGGTTTCAGTCGATGCCTGCCACGTGAAGACTTTTAAAGGCACGCTGAAGCCTTCCGGTCGCGCAGTTTCCAGCCTCGGGCATGCTCCGCTGCTGATGGCAGAAATCGAAATCCTCGATGCCTCGGAATCATCTTGCGGAAGCTTTCCTTTGACTCAGGTGAAGCTCACCACTCGCTCCAGCTCATCGGTTGGAGTTTCTATCCTGAACTTTCATAAATCTCTCCCAGAACTCAGTCAGACCGATTCCGCAAAAACCCGTGTCCAGTCCCTGTTGTTTAAGGGCGAATCTTCTTTGGGCACTGGAATTTAATTTAAATATTTAAAGTTCAAATCCGTAGGACAGTGAATAGCTGGATGTTTTCACATTCGATGTGTCTTCATCACGAGTCGCCTTCGAGTAAACGTTGAATTTCAAATCTCCGTAACCCAAGATCAACCCGTATCCAGTGAAAGTCCCTTTCATCGTCATATAGTACATCCGACTGGGATCATCGTCACAGTAGCTGACCCTGTAGATGACTTTGGTGTCGTACTTTTTGCATGAATCGGAAGTGTCGCGAAAGTGAAGAACATAAGGAATCGCCAAAAACTTCTGCCAGCGCCATTTAATCTGAAGGCCGCCATAGATGCCTGAGAACTCGGGAGCGGTCTTATAGCGATTGCAGCCTTGAGACTGGCACCAATCAAACTCGTTATCAAATTTCATCGCTGCAGGCCCTAAGAATGCGCCCACCGCAAACGGAGTCTTACCACCTTCACCGATAAATCGGTAACTGACACCAGCCGCCCAGGCGGATCCGCGAGTGGAGATATCCCGGATCGAAATATCATGCAACAGCCGCCCCTGATAAGTATCCATCTGACCTTCGAGGCGATTGGTGAGACCAAAAGCAAAAAATCCGAAGCGTCCGTAGCTGGGTGTGGAAATTCCAAGGCCATAGGCATTGCCATTGAAAGCCCCAACATAATCATAATTATGAATGCCGGTGCTCCCCCAGACCTCACCTGAATTTCTTCCGCCGATT
>CBIHPB010000486.1:0-2129 GCA_966211485.1 uncultured Bdellovibrio sp. | reverse complement strand
GCCGCCTTGGTAAGAAATCTTCAACGTCACTGGGTATTTGAATTTCGTTTTTTGACCGTCTTGCAGTTTGATTTTCAGATGGAAATCTTTTGTTTCGCCTTCGCTCAAATCAAAGCGGATGGCGTTGTAACGGCTGCCTGGGCTTTGATTGGTGAGCTCTTCGCCACCTGCAATTTGGATCGGGAATTTGGCGTTGTCCGCCACATCAAATGAGAAGTTGCGGTCTTTCAGCACGTCCTGAAGGATGGCAGAGAATTCGCCTGGCTGGCGAACGCCTGGTTTTCCAAGCTCGTCGGAAAACATCAGGTGACGGAACCACGCTTGTTGGTCCAAGTCTGGATTGTTACGAGACAAGCGCATAGCATCGAACAGCAGATCTGCAAATTTGCGGAAGCCAGTGTAGCCTTGGGCCTGAATAATGCGATCCGAGAACTCACGCAAAGTTCCGCCGTAAGCTTCGCCTTCGTCGTGCTCTTCATTGGTCATATTGAAAGAGACGTTGTTGACGATCCGTCGCAATTGTTTTCCAGGGTAGTCACCGGTATGGAACATTTCATTGAACAAAATGTCCGCGGTCAGATCGGCAACACCTTCGCTGAGGCCTCCAGCATAATTGGCGTTTTTCAGAATGCGATCTTCAAGACCGTGTCCCAGCTCGTGCCAAATAGTTTCCGTATCGCGGGCCAGATTCGGGCATTCGTTCGAGTAGGTCGCAAAGTTGATCGTGTCGTCTGTGTAGAAGGCGTTGTCACGGCCTTCGATATCTGGATTGTACAAGATCGCCGTGATCGGACGAGTGGAAATGTTGGGATCTTGGAATCCCAGATCGTGCAAAGTTTCAAACCACTGATTTACAGTCCAATAAACTTGAGCATCGTCAAAACCTTCGTTCATCAGATCGGTCGGATTGGACTCTTCACGCCAAGGTGAAGGACGGTTGTAGAAATCCCAGAAATCAGCACCCGGGCGGCCGAGGTAAGTCGGTCCCAAGGTCATGCCGTAATCCGGCTGGCCGTTCACAGGCGGCAGTTCTTTCCAGTCGTAAGAGGCACCGGCCCCGTAAACCAGCGGGTAGTTCGGGCGGAAAGCCCGAAGGGACGCGGGATGCATGGTTACGGTGACGTAGCGACCGACCAAGTTCACGCGGCCTGAAGCCAATGTGTTGTCGGACTGTGGAACGCCGGCCAAAGTTTCCGCGATCATGTTCTTCAGCCAAACAGAAGACCAGAAACCATCGGCACGGCCTTCGGCGGTCATGCCTTTGGCTTCGTCATGCTTGCTGTCAGCGAAAACGGTGTCGGCATAGGCGGCAAACAGGTTCTGTGTTGGCAAAGCAGCTGTGCGCTTCAGGTACTTCAATGTGACATTTTGTTTTGGATACAGCGTCTGCTTGCGGCCGTTGTCGTAGATTTCTTCCGCAGCGACGTAAACAGAGGCGGGGAGGTCGAATTCGTCCGCGTGTTGAGTGGTCAGATCACTTTGTGGGTGGTCTTTGCGGATTTTCGAAACAATTCGGCCATTGCTCAAGCTTTGCAGAACGATCCATTTGTAGGTGTTTGCATAAATTTCGAATTTACGGACCGGTCCGAACTTGGGATGCCACAGTTCTTCAGTTTTGGTCTTCTGGAATTTTTTAAGCGATAGATTGCCTGCGATTTTGTGAAGCTCGTTTGGTGTGACAGGCAGGCGCGAGAATCCGGCGTGAGTGTGAACCAGCTGACGAACAGAGGTCGCATCGGGATTTTCAAACTGAGCTTCGGCTTGCACCAATTGGCCATCGCCAAGATTTTTCCAGATTCGCAAAGAAGCGCCTTCGACCCTCAGGCCTTGGATCACTTGGC
The DNA here is from genome assembly GCA_966211485.1 of uncultured Bdellovibrio sp. Classification (GTDB taxonomy): domain Bacteria; phylum Bdellovibrionota; class Bdellovibrionia; order Bdellovibrionales; family Bdellovibrionaceae; genus 21-14-0-10-47-8. Next base: position 288 of record CBIHPB010000486.1, on the reverse strand, counting down.
TCCACATTTGGAATTTCCAGGTGCCGAGATTTTGTTCTTCGGTCAGTTGCAGATCGCTTTCGACCAGATTGGTTCCAAGTTTGAGGTTGGCTTTGGCCAGCACGTGGCCAAGGCTGGCCTCGCGATCTTCTGTCAGTGTCCAGCGGGTCGCTTTCAAAGCGGCTTGGCTGATCAAAGGAAGAAAAATCAAAGATAGAATCAGGCTTGTTGCGGCCTTCGTTCTCATGGAACCCCCTCAAAATAGGTTGCCGGAAAAGCTAGCAATTCGGAGGGCCTGGAGCAAGCAAA
>CBIHPB010000485.1:0-2161 GCA_966211485.1 uncultured Bdellovibrio sp. | reverse complement strand
ATCTGGGTCTTTCGGCGGATGGATATGGTCATCGTTTGCGACTTTAAATGTGGGATCCGGTCAATCAGGTGATTCCGCGCCTATCCCTGGAAGGGGCGGCTGAAATGGTGTCGCCGATTTACGTCCAAGATCTGACGGTGTTCCAGCTGGTCCATTCTCACAACACCGGTATCGCCTTCATCACGCCGGCTCAGCCGTTGTATGTTTCAAAGAACTTTACAGTCGGCGAGCGAGCGCGTGTTGGAGTGGCTCCGAATCTTGGAATCCTTTGGTCATCCACGACCAAGCAGCAATTGGTTATGAATGGGACGACTCCTCAGCAAATCGTTTTCAACGGAGATGGTGCGGGAACTGTCCTCGGGACTGGAAATGTGAGAGACACCATCGATCTGCAGATGAAGAACACGTCCGCGACTCCGCTGAAGATTGTGGGTAAGGGCACGATCGGTAAATTGACGGTGTTGCCGGGCTCGACTGTGGATCTGGATATCGCGTCCAGCTTGAACCTGACGGGAACTGTTTCAGGTGTTTTGAATAAGAATGGCACATCGCCTGCGGGCACATTGACGATCAATGGCCCTGGCGTGATCAACAACTAATAATCCATGATTCCATAACCGATGGAATAATATCCGGCCGGCGAGAAAAAACTTGAGGCCGGCCGGAAGGCTGCGCGAAACGGAAAATCCAGCTTCTGCGGAAAGTAATGCGGGCAGCGTGAGTCCACGCAAAATCGAACCAATCCATTGGTCACTTCAAACTTGAAAACTGTATTCGTCGAGAGGATCACCCAGCTGGGTTTATTGGCGACGACAACGGCACCCTTATACAAAAGCTGATAGTCATAGCCTGCGGCTCCAGTCGCGATCCGGCGGAATTCAAAGACATTGGCGCCGGTGGTTTCATCGCGAAGATAAACAGACGAGTTGTTGTTGGCATCAGGCGTGTAGGCAGCGCTCATGCCTTCGGAAAACGTCACGCTGACCCGGCGGCAAGGCGCCATGGCTTGATTTGAGTAAGCCACATCTGTGGTTGGCGTATTGGTGTTGATCAGGCTTCGGGCCCGATCGATGAATGTCGGATCCGCTTCGACAGTGGCCGGATTGTCGCTGGTATGAGTGTCGGGAATGGTTGGAATCGGGCAATACAAAGTCGCTTTGATCAGGCGAAATCCCAGATTGGTGACGTTGGGACTTCGTTGATTGGGGCCTCCGTTGTAGCTGACTTTACCCTCGAAGAGCATCGGTGGGTTGATGCAAGGAGAGGCTGTGCACAGAGGGGTCCAAGTGACGACCATATGATAGGGGCAGGCCGGGTCGCCGAGTGCTGGTGGGTCTTGATAGGTGTTGCAGACCTTTCCTTTGGGTGTATATCCCAAAGTCGGCGACCGGAAATCGTAAGCCGTGAATCCATCCAAAGTGTATTTTTGGCCCTTGATATTGTAGATCACAATCGGGTCCGTTTGTCCGAAGCAGTCTCGGTCATTGAGAACAGTCGAGCCTTGCTTGAGAAGGCACGAAAGTTTTGGATTGTCGGCGGCCCCCGGCAGTCCAATCATTTTGCTCCAGGACGTATCGTCGATTAGAAGGCTGACGATTTGATTTCTGGCGGCGGCAAATCCGATCGAAGCTTCATTGGCATTTTGGCCATTTTGAACCATATCAAAAACTGTCAGGCTGGAAATAAATGCGATCATCAGAATGGCCATCCCGACCATTGCTTCGACGACTGTGAAACCTTGGCTCCGGTGTTTTCTCATCGGATCTTCACCTGAAATGAATAGTTCACGGGATTGATATTGTACTTGATGCCCGGAACGCCTCCGACCACCAGTTCGCCGCGGATAAAGAGATCCGGAGACCGGCAAGGCCCCATTCCAACACATTCACGGGACCATTTCAGCTGATAGCGAAAAGGGCAGTTGACCGATGGAAAACTGTCGCAGGCTAAAGTCAGCGAATCGATTCCCGCAGTTGCTTTGGTTGGATCGTTGAAGACGGTTCCATCCTCATTCATCAAAATAAAATTCTGCTCGGTCGCCATCTGGCAGTCGTATTCGGGATCGTTCAGACATTGCAGAAAAGGGTCGTTAGCTGGAAGTTGAGCCGAAAGCATCACGCCGCCTTGGCTTTTTAAGAGTGCTTTCACAGACTGCATGTAG
>CBIHPB010000484.1:0-2230 GCA_966211485.1 uncultured Bdellovibrio sp. | reverse complement strand
GTGGTTTTCATGAATTTCATGAGTTACTCCTGGGTTCATAAAGCCAGCAGGCGGTTTTATGCTCTGGCTGGGCTTGGTTGTAGTTCTTCAATAAAGGCAATTCTTTATCACAAGGTCCGAAGCGCTGCGGGCAGCGAGTGTGGAACGGGCAACCCTTTGGCGGATTGATCGGTGAAGGCACTTCGCCTTCGAGAGATTTCTTCATCATCTTCTTACCGGTTCCCACGCGTGGGATGGCCGCGATCAGTGCCTGCGTGTAAGGGTGCTGCGGATTTTTAAACAGCTCGTCCCGGGTCGCGATCTCGACGATTTTTCCGAGATACATGACCGCAATACGATCACACAAGTGCTCGATCACGGACAGATCATGGGAGATGAAGACGTATGTGAGATTCAGTTTTTCCTGCAGATCCTTCATCAGGTTCAAAACCTGAGCTTGGATCGAGACGTCCAGTGCTGAAACCGGCTCATCGGCGATGATCAAGCTTGGATTCAAAGCGACCGAGCGAGCGATACAGATACGCTGACGTTGGCCGCCCGAGAATTCATGCGGGTAGCGATTGAAGTGCGAAGCTTTCAGGCCCACGATTTCCAGCAATTGCTTCACGCGATCGACACGCTCTTTCGGTGTCATGATGTTGTGAATTTCAAATGGCTGCAGCAGAATTTGACCGACGGTCATGCGCGGATCCAAAGACGCATAGGGATCTTGGAAGATCATCTGCATGTCCTTACGCATGTTGCGAAGGTTGTTGCCCTTCACTTTCAGGAAGTCTTGGCCCTTGAAATTGATTTCGCCGGCAGTTGGCTCGTACAAGCGGATCAGGGTTCGGCCTAAGGTAGATTTTCCGCAACCGGATTCGCCCACCAGACCCAAAACTTCACCTTTGCGCACGTTGAACGATACGTCGTCCACGGCTTTGACCGATCCCACTTCGCGCAGAAGGAGACCTTTTTTGATCGGGAAATATTTTTTAATATTTTTCGCTTCGAGAATGAATTCAGACATTTTCGTATTCCCTTTAATCGACCGGATGGAAGCAGGCGACCGAGTGGCCTTTGCTCAGTTCAACAAGTGGCGGTTTCACGGCACGGCACTCTTCGGTGGCGCGCGGGCAACGGTTTGTGAACGGGCAGCCTGGAGGATATTCATGCGGAGCTGGAACGGATCCCTCGATCGTCTTCAGGCGAGACACGCGCTGGCCGAACTTCGGGCGGCTGGTGACCAGTGCTGCTGTGTACGGATGACGAGGGTGATTGAACAGTTCCTGCGTTTCAGCGATCTCACAAGTGTGGCCGCCGTACATGACCATCACGCGGTCGGAGATCTCAGAGATCACACCTAGATCGTGGGTGATGAACTGAACGGTCATATTGAATTTCTGTTGCAGCTTTTGGATCAGCTCAAGGATCTGAGCCTGAATCGTCACGTCGAGAGCGGTTGTTGGCTCGTCGGCGATCAAGAATGTTGGATCGCAAGACAAGGCCATGGCGATCATCGCACGCTGGCGCATACCGCCGGAAAGCTGGTGCGGATAGTTTTTGTAGCGTTCGGCTGGAGAAGGGATTCCCACCAGGTTCAGCATTTCAATGGCGCGTTCGCGCGCTTCGGCAGGAGTTACTTTTTTGTGACGGAGAATTTGCTCGTCAATTTGGCGGCCGATGGTCAGAACCGGGTTCAAGGCTGTCATCGGTTCCTGGAAGATCATCGCCATTTCGCCACCGCGGACGTCTTCCATGTCGTGCTCGGAAAGCTTCATCAGATCGCGGCCGTTCACGAACACTTCGCCACCTGTGATTTTGCCGGGACGCTCGATCAGGCGCATCAGCGAGAAGGAGGTGACGGATTTGCCGCAACCAGATTCGCCGACGATTCCCAGAGTTTCGCCTTTTTTGATGTCGTATGAAATCTTGTTCACGGCGCGGAACGCACCCGTTTTAGAGTAAAAAGTCGTTTCCAGTCCGCGCACGCTGACAAGGTTGTCTTTTGGCTGTGTTTCCAACCAGGGCCTCCACTGATTTTCTTGATTGCCGTCAGGCGCGACTATGTAACAAGACTCGTCGCGGAAAGCCAAGGGTTTTTAAGGCCTTGGTGGATAAATGTGCGCAAAAAAATACATCCAAGGTATCAGGAAAACTTATGAGGAAAATGGGCAGGAAAGTGCTGACTGAGATGCCGTAACTCTGGGCAGGGAAACAGCAAATCTAAAACTCCAAAGCCCGAACCTCC
>CBIHPB010000483.1:0-2245 GCA_966211485.1 uncultured Bdellovibrio sp. | reverse complement strand
CTCGGATGCCTATATGGATGATGACCGTCTGGTGTTCGAAACTTTGCGCTCGGCCAATGCGGCGGGGGCGACTTGTGCGAACTATGTTAAAGCAGTTGGTGCTGAATTTTCCGCTGATGGAAAACTCAGCAAAGTGATTTGCGAAGATCAAATCGGCAAAACCAAATTCGCTGTCGAGGCCCGGCACTTTATTTCGACAGTCGGACCGTGGACTGATGAATGGGGAACTTCAATTTTCAAAGCGTGGAAAAAAATTCTGCGTCCGACCAAAGGCGTGCATCTGACTTTCGACAAAAAACGACTGCCGTTGGGAAGTGCGGTTGTGATGGGTGCTGAAAAACGCATCGTTTTCGGAATTCCTCGGCATGAAATGGTGATCGTTGGCACAACCGACACCGATTTCCAAGGTTCGCCATCGGATGTGGTGGCTGGACCCGAAGACGTCGAATATTTGCTCGGTGTGATCGAAAACTATTTCCCGGGTGCTAAAATCAAGAGCTCTGACATAGTCGCTTCTTACGCAGGTGTTCGCCCGCTGGTACAAGACGGGGCGTCGACTGAAGGCAAGACCAGTCGCGAGCACACCATTTTCACCGAGAATCACGGCGTCACGTTTGTGGCCGGCGGCAAGTACACGACTTACCGTCTGATGGCCGAGCAGATCGTCAAAGAATGCCTGCGCTTTTTTCCTCTCGAAGATCGCGTGCGCTTCAACCGCTGCCTAACCGAGCAGCCGATCAATCCACTGGTGACGACCGAATCCCGCCAAGAAGATCACATTCTTTTGGATCTGCTGAATAAGATCGCACACTTAAGTCCTTCGGATGCGGCCCGATTTGTGGACCGACACGGGGCCGAAGCGCGCAAAATCTGGCAAAATTTTGGACCGGCTAGCTATTGGGAACTGGAAGCCTTGCACGCCATCGAGAACACCATGTGCCTGCATCTTGTGGATTTCTACACTCGCCGAGCACCTTTGTTCCTTTCAGAACCCGATCACGGCGTCTCACAAATCGGCCAGATTGCCGCAGTTTTCAGTCGATGTTTGGGCTGGAATCGCGAGCAACTTGAGGCTGAAGAAAAAAATCTGGCAATACACATGAAGCGCGAACTCGCATGGCGTCAGAAAATCAGCTAACTGAGTGCATTGACTCTCATTTTTGCGGTGTCTAGACTGTTGGGACTGGACAAGACAACATCCATCCGCAGCGAGTGTACGAATGGCTATTTTTGATAAATTTTCGGATTACTTTTCAAACGATATCGCAATCGATTTAGGAACTGCCAACACATTGGTTTACGTTCGGGGACAAGGCATTGTTCTGGACGAGCCTTCAGTCGTCGCCGTTCAAAAAAATTACCGTGGATCACAGAACCGAGTTCTGGCTGTCGGTAAAGAAGCGAAAGACATGTTGGGAAGAACTCCGGGAAGTATCGTCGCGATTCGTCCGATCAAAGACGGTGTCATCGCCGACTTCGAAGTCACGCAGTCAATGTTGAAATACTTCATCACCAAAGCGATGGGTGCGAAAAAATCTTTCATCCGTCCTCGCATCATCATCTGCGTTCCTTACGGCATCACTCAGGTCGAAAAACGCGCGGTGAAAGAATCTGCTCAGTCAGCTGGTGCTCGTGAAGTTTATTTGATCGAAGAACCAATGGCGGCCGCAATCGGTGCGGGTCTGCCAATCACTGAACCAAGTGGCAACATGGTTGTCGACATGGGTGGTGGAACAACAGGTGTCGCCGTGATTTCTTTGGGCGGTATCGTGTATTGCAAATCGATCAAAGTCGCCGGTGACAAGTTCGACGAAGCGATCGTCAACTACGTTCGCCGTCAGTTCAATTTGCTGATCGGTGAGCGCACAGCTGAAAATATCAAAATCCAAATCGGAAACGCTTATCCATTCGAAGAAGAAAAAACGATGGAAATCAAAGGCCGTGATCTTGTGGCCGGCGCTCCGAAGACAATCGAAATCACCAGCTCTCAGGTTAACGATGCCTTGATGGATCCGTTGTCTGAAGTCGTCGATGCTGTTCGTACGGCGTTGGAAAAAACTCCGCCAGAATTGGCTTCCGATATCGTTGATAACGGAATCGTTCTGACCGGTGGTGGTGGATTGTTGGCAAATCTGGATGTTCTGTTGCGTGAACGCACAGGTCTGCCAGTTTCAATCGCTGAAGATCCTTTGACTTGTGTCGTACTAGGTTCCGGCCGAGTTCTTGAAGAGCTGGATCTGTTGCG
>CBIHPB010000482.1:0-2250 GCA_966211485.1 uncultured Bdellovibrio sp. | reverse complement strand
TCGTTCAACGACACCATATAATCGTCGCCGACTTTGTAAACGTACACGTCTGGCGTCACGTACTGTGTATCCGCCGGCGCATAAGCACGGCCCGGCTTCGGATCCATCGCATAGATGATCTTACACATATCCGCGATCTCACTGATTTCGCGCCCCATAGCCTTGGCAATGCCGTCGAAGTTTTTCTTTTCCAGATCTTTCAGGTGATTGGTGATCATGCTGACTAGATCATGCGTGTCTTCTTCGATCGCTTTTGCCTGCAGCAGCAGGCATTCCTTCAAATCACGCGCGCCCACACCCGGAGGATCAAATTCCTGGACGAATTTCAGAACGTCTTCCAGGTCTTCCACTTTGACGTTTTCGCTTTCAGCGATTTCCGTCAGCGGAGTGAGAATATAGCCGTCGTCATCGATATAATTGATCAGGATTTCAGCCAGGCTGAGTTCGTCTTCGGCAAAGCCAAACATCTTAGCCTGCCAGTGAAGATAATCATGGAGATTTTCCGTCGTCGAAATGACGTTCTCATAGTTCATGATCTCTTCGTTGCCGCCGCCCATTTGCTGCGGAGGCTTGTAGGAATTTTCGAGATAGGATTCCCACTCGAACTCGTCCTGCTTTTGCGGGTCTTGATCATTCGATGGGTTTTCAGCTTGAGGATCGACGGTTTCGGAAGCTTCTTTGGTTCGCTTCAGATCGTCTTCTTTAAGATCCTGTGTTTCTTCGAGGATTGGATTTTCTTCCAGCTCTTTGCGAACAGCCGTCTCCAATTCCATGCGGGACAATTGCAGAAGCTTGATCGCTTGCTGCAACTGCGGCGTCATCCGCAAGGTCTGGCTGAGATTCATCGACTGTCTTAACTGGACTGCCAAGCTTTATCCTTCGGCATCGCTATTGCAATGCCCTACAATTTAAAATTTTCGCCCAAATAAAACTTTTTGGCTAGCTCAGAGTTGGCTATTTCGTGAGAAGTCCCCTGGACCTGGATCTGGCCGTCTTTCAGAATGTAAGCTCGGTCACAAATTCCTAAGGTTTCACGCACATTGTGGTCGGTGATCAGAATTCCGATGCCCTGCGCTTTGAGGGTGCGAATAATATCTTGAATATCGGCAACTGCAATGGGATCGATGCCCGCGAAGGGCTCGTCAAGCAGCAAAAACTTGGGCGAGCCCGCCAGCGCACGAGCAATCTCGACACGACGACGCTCACCACCAGACAGCGAATAACCGAAGCTATCGCGGATATGAGTAATACGAAAGTCTTGCAACAAATTCTCAAGCTTTTCCGCTTTTCTCGAATCCGAGTAACCATGCGCTTCCAGCGCCACCTGAATATTCTCAGAGACTGTGAGCTTGCGAAAAATGCTAGGTTCCTGCGCAAGATAGCTGAGCCCCACTCGGGCCCGCTTGTACATGGGTTCTTTGCCGATGGATTCTTGATCCAGCAGAATATCGCCCGTGTCCGATTGAATAAGTCCCACCACCATATAGAAACTGGTGGTTTTACCCGCTCCGTTTGGACCCAAAAGTCCGACCACATTTCCGGATTCAACGGAAAACGACACGTCCTGAACGACTTTGCGCTTTTTAAATGTTTTGGAAATGTGCGAAACAGTCAGTGTGCTCACGGGTACTCATTCGTCTTTCTTTTCCATCTTGGCGCGGATCTTTTCAACTTTCACCTTTTTTCCGCCATCGATAAAGACAATTTGCTCGCCCGTGATTTCGTCATTGTTTTGCACAACGCGTGGTCGCCCGTTGAAGGTAAATTTATTCTCTTCGGGGTCAAACTTCACCGTGTCAGAGGTGGCATACTTGTCCAAATCCGAAACCTTGACGCCGCCTTTCACTAAGACGGATTGCAGAATGTCCGCGCCGGGTCGATAGATGAAGCTGGCCTCGGGCCCTTCCATTTTCATCGAACCCACATCAATGGACACGTTTCCCGAAAAGCGAGCTGTGCGATTTTTGCCTGAAAATTCGGCAGAATTGCTTTTGATTTGAAATTCTTTGCCTTCACTTAACTGTTTCATCGCGACCACTTGGTCTTTGATACGCATCAAGCTTTCATCCACCAAGGCTTCCATCTGTTTTCCAGTCAGAAGCAGACCCTTTCCTTTTTCATCCGGTGGGCCAATCATCTTGATCGAATCCGGACTGCGAATCATGCGGCCGCTCGCTGTGTAGACGACGCTGGGCGATTCAAACGTGTAACCGTTCGAAGATTTGGTGACGACATGGCCTTCGATGCGCA
>CBIHPB010000481.1:0-2251 GCA_966211485.1 uncultured Bdellovibrio sp. | reverse complement strand
CAAGTCCAAAGCCAAGGTCGAAGCATCTTCCAGAATCGAAAATGAATAAGGCAAAGCGGCGGTGTCGTCGAAAGCCGAGCCCCCGAACCAGTGTCCGCGCTGCAAAGTACAGCGAATATGCAGTTCTTCGTCCTTGGACAGACACTGCACAACCCCGTCTTCGATAAACACAAGCGAGCGACGCTTCATCTGAATGGGCTTAAATTTCTCGAATGACATCTGCGTCCAAGGAGCCCGCAAAAGCTCCCGGATTTTTTCCAATGGAACGTGTTGATAGTAAAGCCAGGTGCAGAAATCAAAAACGGCTTTGCTGGAAGTCAGACGAACGATCTGTTCGACCTCTGCCGAATCATTGAAAATCCGCATCAGATCCACGCGCTGAACGAAAAATACAAAGGTGCTTTGCGCTTCGGTCTCGACCGAGAAAGGAAAGTTTTTTCCTTCCATGACTTCGCGAAAACCCAAAGCTTCAAAGGCATCAATCGACGACAACACTTTCTCGTCGCCGATGCGTCCGGCTGACAATCGCAGCACCAGCTTGGCATTGAGCGGAATGCAAATCGAAGTCAATCTGGTATCGTTGATTGAAATCTTGGCACCCCGTGGATAGCGACGGATTTCACCGGCCTGGATCACCTGGGCCGCTTTTTCCGGGAAAAATTTTAAAAAGCTTCGGTCGCGTACGCGCTGGAGCCACTCGGCATCGCCGGTGTCATGCTCCTTCAACTGAATAAGCGCTGTTCCTTCCTGAATCATTTGCTGACCTGAATATCATCCTTAACTTTGAACAGGATTCGGTAAGCCGACTTGGCCAAAGATTCATAGCGGGTCACCACACGACCCCGCAAAGTCATTCCAAACAGCAAGGGCTTGCTCATGCTCCCCTTTGTCATCTGATCCGAAGGCAAACTGACATTCACACGAAAGTTATTCAAAGACTGCGCCGTGGTCTGTTGGTCTGGCGTCACCTGCACGATTTCTTTCACCTGTCCGGTCATCGTGCCGTAATCAAGTTCCGGAAGCGAATCCACCGAGATGATGACTTCATCGCCGTGTTTCACATTGGCGACGTCTTTGTTCTGGATTTCAACGGCCGCCATCAGGGGACTTCCGGAAGGAATAATATCCATCAAAACCTGGCCGCTGGAAACAAGCTCGCCCGCCCCTTTTAATTTCAGATTGATGATCTTGCCATCAAACGGAGCCGCAATCGCGTAGGACTTTCCAAACTGCTCGATGCGCTCGTTGACCTCTTTGGTGCGCGCCTTCAAAGTTTTTCGGACTTCGCGAATCTGCATGCCCGAGCCACGGAACTTTTCCGCGATCTGGGTCTTAGCATTGACGATTGTCGCATCCAGCTCTTCCACTTCCTTGGCCAAAACTTTTTCGGCATGACGCTTTTTGATCTCTTGCAGTTTTCTCTCAGAGTTTTTGATTTGCAAGCGAGTCGCCACCAGACCTTTTTCGATATCGTTGTGCGTGTCGATCATCTGCGCTAATTGGCGGATCTGGTCGTTCAAAGGCGCAATCAAATTCAGCATCTCGCCCTGTGCGCGAATTCCCAGATAAGACTGCGAAAGAGCATTCAGCTGCTGCGAGCAACCCAGGCACAAATCCGTATCCGGTAAAGCGTTGATACGACCCAAACCCATCAACAGATTTTTTAATTTCGCCAAATCTTCAGGCTTCAGGTTTTCAGCCGAGTTGGCCAGAACTTGGCCTTTCTTCACACTGTCGCTTTCCTTCACCAGCAGTTGATCGACAGTGAAAGTGGCCTGCGTACGGATTGGAACTGGTGGATTGGTGCTGGTGATTTTTCCGGTGCCTTCGACGATCACCGGAACTTCGGTTTTGAACGAGTACACGGCACCGATCACAAAAAACAAAAGCAGAAACAAAACGCCGATTTGGGAAATCACCGAAGGCGTTTCTTTGGTGGCTTCGATGGCCGCCCATGAGATTTGATTTTCATTGAAGAAATGCTTCTGATTCTGAACTTGTCTGCGTGATGCCATGTCACCTAATTATCGAATCGCCTGCACTCTAAAACAACAACTAGCAAGCCACCCAGACCATGAACAGCTCTTATGTTTCGAAGCCAGCACCTGGCCTCAAAACCGGCCCCAGTTGTCCACAGTAACTAGTTGTTTCGATTTTATTTCTTCAAACGGCCAGACGAAGGTCGGAATCCGATTTCCGCAGGTCCAGTTGTCGCCTTTCGCATCTCTGTTTTCGCCGCGAAAATGCCGAA
>CBIHPB010000480.1:0-2281 GCA_966211485.1 uncultured Bdellovibrio sp. | reverse complement strand
ATTGGAGATAAACAGCAAGTGCAGGCTGAGCATCAAAAACACATAAAAGGCGCGCTCTTTACGATGATCCGATCCGAAGAACAAAAACAGATTGATCAAGAGCAAGGTCGCAATCGCCCCTATGTACAAGGCCAGCGTCACCCAACGCTCGAGATGAGTCTTCTCCCAAAGCGAGTCCGAATAGGCAACCAATTGGGTCGCCATCGGCAAGCGTCCCGAGAGGCGAACCGTGTAAATTTCCTTATTCCAGGAACGCCAGTAAATCGGCAGTAAAAATGTGGGCTCGGGAATGGTTCGATCCGCCAGCGCAAATCGGCCGGTGATGGCCAGTGGGCCCAAGGTGCCCTCGCGAAAAAGCTGAGCACTGATCGTGTTGGGTGCAAGCTCAACTAAGAGACGGCCCGAATCTTCCGAAAGATCCTGTCCGGCCTCGATCTCAAATCTCAGCCAAAGCGCACAGTCCACACATCGAACGCTGGCTTGCTCGAGCCTGCGAAATTGGTCGGCCGGCGGCACTTGATCCTGCGAGGCATCCGTCACCGCAAAATACAAAGTTCCTTTTTCATTCAGGAGAATGGGTCTTTTCAAGCTTTCCGCGTCCAGCACGAAAGCTTGAACCTGTGAGGTGAAGATAAGAAGGCTCGTCAGCCAAAACCAAAATCGCATGCGGATTAGAATGCCCCAGCATCATCAAACTGCAAGTGAGAATCCGGGTCTTCAAAGGCTGTGACGATTTGAATCAAGACTTGTTTTTGAGTCTTCGAGATGAGGAAGTTAAGGAAGGGTTAAGCAATTGTGACGAGCAAATCAAAAAGACAGACCAAGTTTTTTGAAGTTCGTTGCAATCGAAGAGCTCTGCTTTAGACTGAACCTATACGACCATCGGAGATTCTTGATTATGGCAACGGCGGCTCACACTCTGATTTCCAGCTCCAACAATTTGACCAGCCCCCAAGTCGCTTTTCTGGATGACAACGAAGATCTGCGCAGTGTGATGGTCAGTCTGATCGAGTCCCGTCTTTCCGTGCCGTGCTTGAGCATGGACAGTGTCCAGGCGCTTCGCCAAAATGCCGCCGCCGTCTTACAAACAAAAATCATCGTACTGGATCTGGATTTGGGGTTTCGCCAGCCCAATGGCATCGATGCCTACGATTGGCTTTTGCAAAATCGCTATCAAGGTCAGGTGTTCTTCCTGACAGGCCACGGGAAATCCGATCCCTTGGTGATGAAAGCGGAACGCCTGGGAGCCCGCATTTGGGAAAAGCCCATCGGCAGCACCAGCATGCTGCAACAGATGGAGGTCTTCCTTCGTCCCGTCGAAAGACCCCGTGAAGTCAGTCTCTAAAGTTTCCTTTCTCGATCAACAGATGTGGGCCGCCACCGAGCTGCTGCTGTTTAACTCCACCCTGGGTGGAATTATGGCGCTGCTGGCGCTGTATCACCGAGTGCCCGTTTTGATTTTGCCGATCACGATTTATATGGCCGTGACGTGTGTTGTGGCCTGCCTCGCGATTTGGCTTCGGGCCATGAAGCCTCGCATCTGGGCCGAACGCATTTATATTTTTCAGCTGATCTCAACGATTCTGATCATTTCGCAGTTTCAACAGCAATGGGTCAGCACCGGCCAGCCTTTTCAAGCCTTCATCGGGCTGAAAGTTTTGTCGGTGCTGCTGGCAACAAAAGCTCCGACCAGTCAGCGCGTGGGCTGGGCCAGTTTGTTTTTACTGTTTATCGCCCCACTGATTCAATACGGTGGCTGGACGCCCGAGCAACAGCTGCTGGTGGGCCCGCAGGAACCCTGGATGACTTTGCTGGTGGTGTGCTGCTCGGGTGTGATTTATTTCCAGCGCCTGCGATCTTATCGCGAAACCGAGCGACAGGCGAAGATGGAAGCTTTGACCTACACTTCGCATCGCTATGCTCATTTGCTTTTGGGACTGCAACATCTCTCGAACACGCCTTTGCAGGTGATCGAAAGTTCGCTGCATCTTCTGCGCGATCAGCAGCCAGAGTCGAAAGAAATTCTCGATCGCATGGAAAAATCTTTTGTGCCGCTGCGCCGGATTTCGCAGATTTTGTCTTACGGGAAAATTCATCTCTCGTGGCAAGAGGTGCAACTTCCGACGACAGTCGAAGATTTCGAGCGGGAAATTCAGCAGCTGGCACTTGAAATGGACAAAGGCTGGGATCAGATTAAGATGTCGTCTGAGATTGCTTCAGAATCACGAGAAACTCGGTCGGGTTCCTCGGGCGCGAAAGCACCAAATCCCCTCCAATCTTA
>CBIHPB010000479.1:0-2304 GCA_966211485.1 uncultured Bdellovibrio sp. | reverse complement strand
GAAATCAATTCTTATACACACGCAGAACCTTCGCCCCAGAGTGGAAATCTCGATTTTGACTTTTCAATTCAAAATCTAAAGATCTCTTCTTATAAGCCGAATATGAGATAAATTTTGGTCGTAAAAATCCGTCAACAAAATTCTTTCATCCTCTTCTGTGCTGCAATCAGACACCCAGACTTCAAGTTCACGTTCCGATCTTCAGCAGTGAGCCTTTCACACTCCAACCAATCATAACTCTCAAAGAAGCATACTCTCAGCAACAGCTACAAACTCACCAATTCGCGAAGAGATGAGCTCTCGCAAATTCTCCCTCCCTCCAACTCTCGAAAAGGCCAGCTCTCACTCAGACGCCCATCATGAACCCAATCTCTCTTCCCCAAAAGAAACCCTGATAGTACTCTATCAGGGTCGCAAAGCGGCCGACCCACTTCGACCAAAGCCCAAGCCTTCATCCGCGCGCAAGCCAAGGCCACGCTCGCCAAAAAGACCCACGCTTTACAGAAAGATTCCGCTTGGGCTTATCCAGCGCGATTATACGTCTGCTCAGAGGGAAAGTTTGTTTGTCTTACCAATAGGTGTAAGTGGATACTAGGGCGATGGAAAGGATCCATCTCTCGCCAACATACGAATCTGCTAGATTGATTATGCGACGACAGGATTTGGCCTGGGCCGATCAAATGTTCGCTTGCATTGATCAAGACCGTGCACGCCTCGGAGAATTTTTGCCGTGGGTGCCGTCGACGAAAGCTCAATCCGATACCGAAGACTATATCCGAAAAGCCACCGATTGGTGGGACGAGCAATCTATGTTCGACTTTAGCATGTTCGAAAAATCCAGCGGTCGCTACATGGGAAATTTCGGAGTCCATCATATCGTCTGGGAAAATGACTGCTGCGAGCTTGGCTATTGGATCTCTAGCCAGTTTTTAGGAAAAGGCTATGTCACCGAAGCGGTCTCGTTGATTGAATCCGCCTTATTTAAGATCGGCTTCAACCGAATCGAGATCAGGTGTGATTCGCGAAATATCAAATCTCAGTCCATTCCCCAGCGCAGCGGCTACAAATTTGAAGGAACTTTGCGCGAAGCTCAACGCACCACCAGCGGTTTCGTTGACCTGATGATTTTCGCCAAGCTTCGCTCGGATCGGGCTTAGGCCTTGCATTGTCCTCCTCTACAAAATCCGTGGAGGCGGGCGTGCAAAGCTGGAAATCATCTCGGCCAAGATCGGCGAAGTCCGTGGCCCTGCTATTGGCCATTGGCATTTTATGGCCATTTGGTGCAAGCTCGGCCGGCATTTGCCCTCAGGCCCAAAGCGCTTATTTCGAATCCCAGCAGATCAAGCGACTTCTGAGTAGCTTTGAATCGAATTTACAAGAGATGATCGAAACTTCAGGATTTCGATCTGTCGAAGAGTTGTCTGCCGCTGCCGATCGGCCGAATGAAGGCTCGACCCAGGATTACCGCCAAGCTAAACGCATTTTAGAGACCGAAGACTTCCGTGTGGGCATTCGATTATCAGCCAGAATGCGCGGAAAAGTGGCCACTGACGGAATTTTAAACAGTTACCAAGTGGGCCACAGTCAGGGCGCCTTCATCGGCCGAGCAACAGTCGAAGCCGCTTATGCGGGAATGACGAAGGAAGATTACGACGCCCTTCCGGTTCAGTTAAAGCCCAAGTACGCAGCCCTGTATCCCAGCGAAGGCTCAAGTCTTAAGCCCACCACCGCTTTGGATTATTTTGCGGGCGGAGATATATTCTATCTGAAAAAAGAGCGAATCAAAAATCGCACAACACTGACTGCGGGGGATTCGCACAATCGCTACACCTACATGCATGGCTATTTCTACACCGACGTGAAGCCCGCAAAAGCATGGGATCAGTTGTTTCTTCCCTGGCAAGATCGGGCCCTGTTGATTCCTTTGATCGCGCGCGGTCTGCAGTTTGGAAAGCTGGGCGACCGAGATATTATCAAACCAACCAACTACATGTCCCCAGGGGAATTCGGTGCGCAGTGGGCGATCGAAGGCGAAGGGCCCATGGCCAATTACAAACTTTCCTGGGATCCCAATATGGATTACGTCGAAGCGCAAGTCTGGGGCCGCATCAATCTAGACGACGTCGAAACTTTCGAATACTCGGGTGCGGAGCCTAAGGGAAAGTTCTTAGCCGAACTCCAAAGGCGTGGAATCAAAATCCGCAAACGCGATCCGTAGTCTAATCGGGTTTAACAAAAATAAATTCGTGATGAGGCGGCCACTCGGGTTCGCCATCCACCCGATATCCGCGCAACCATTGAACG
>CBIHPB010000478.1:0-2325 GCA_966211485.1 uncultured Bdellovibrio sp. | reverse complement strand
TCTTTTGATAAGTGCCGGCACTGACAGTGTTGGCCAGAACCAAATTTCCATCATGTGCAATCGTCGCGTCACCGCTGACAACCGCATTCACCCATGCCGTTCCGTTATAGATCATCATCTGACCAGAAACAGAACCCGCTGTAATATCTTTGCCTTGAATTTTTTGAACAACAGTCGAGTTGTAAGTTCCAGAAACATCGCCTGCAAACTGGGTCGTTGCTCCCAATTTATTATTGAAAGTATCATAGTCCGTCTTATTCAAAAGACCGGCGGTTGTTCCCGCATTGGAAGCCATCGGGAATTTCCAAGTGTGTGTGTCCGAAGCTGAAGTGATCGTTGGCAACAGAACACTGTTATCCACGCTGATGGCCAGGGCTTGTGCGCCACCCGTTTGGCCTGCGATTGAATTGATCGAGCCAGCGCCGACCAAATCGACATAAGCAGCGCCGTTCTGAGAGATCTTAAATTTATTCGCAGCACGGTCAAAGTAAATGCGACCTTCATTTGAAGGCGACACGGTTGGTGCTGCGATGCCATTCATATTCAAAGCACCGGACACATCCAAAGCTGCTGAAGGCGCGATCGTTCCGATACCGACATTGCCACTTTGTGAGATGCTCATCGCAACTGAATTGTTCACTTTGAATTTCAAGGCATTGTTATCGTTGGAACCGATGCTAATATCGCCAGCAAAAGAGTTGCCGCCATTGAGGATAAATCCACCCAACGTGGAAACAGCTGCACAAGTCGCATTTCCAGAGGCATCGAAAGAGATCACTTGATTCAGTCCGCAAGTGAAATCCTGAAGGGCCGTGCCAGTGCCGTTGGAAGCGATGATTCGGTTATTTCCGAAAGACGTGGCGTTTGTTCCGCCTTTTGCCACGGGGACTTTATTCAAGACCAAATTTCCGTCATGAGCCAAAGTTGCATCACCCGAGACAACCGAATTCACCCAAGCTGTGCCATTGTAGATCATCACCTGTCCTGAAACAGAACCAGCTGTGATGGCTTTGCCTTGAAGTTGTTGCACGACTGTTGCGTTGTAAGTTCCAGAAACATCACCCGCAAACTGAGTCGTTGTACCAAGCTTCGTATTGAAATTATCGTAATCAGTTTTGCTGATCAGACCGGCAGTAACTGATGCCGTCGAAGCCATTGGAATATTAAACGTGTGAGTATTTGAAGCTGAAGAAATATTAAACGCAGTTCCACTAGTGCCGACCGCAAAAGTTTGCGTTGAACCTGTTTGGCCGCCCAAGTTTGTCAGGCCCGAGCCCGCAACACCCAAAGCTTTAACTGCTGCTCCATCCCAGTACTTCACTTCGTTGGAAGTGGTGTTAAACCAAGCGCGACCTTTTTCGCTTGCACCCCAACCAGCTGTTGAAGGATCTGAAGACTGACCGCTTAATCCAAAGTATTTGCCACCAGCTTGCTCGATATTTCCAGCATTGGTGATGTTGTAGCCACCCATGCTGATCGAGCCCGCCATGGTGTCGCCACCGCGATTCACTGGTTGGTAACCCAAAGCTGCACTGATATCAGCCGCTGTCAAATTGGTACCCGCAATCGCGCGTCCTTTTGAATCCACAGTAACTTTTTGGTAAGTTCCAGCGCTGACTGTATTTGCCAAAGTCAAAACACCGGCATTGTTAATCGTGGCATCGCCACTCAAATCAACCGCCGTCGCAACGTTTGATCCGTTGCCGACCCAGATTTTTCCAGACAACAAACTAGGCAAGGTCGTGCTCACCCAGCTTAAAATACCGTTTCCATCTGTCGACAACAATTGACCAGCAGAACCTGTGGTTGCTGGCCATGTGAAGGTGTTATCACCTGACTGAACAGCCGCCTGAAACTGAGTGTAGTTGCTGCCATTGTAAATGCGCAGGTTTGTCGCTTGAACAGTCAAACCGCTGACCGTTCCGGAAGAAATCAAATTTCCGGACGTATTGATTCCAGTCGATCCAGAGATTGTTCCCGATGTGATCGCGTTGCCTGAGACTTTACCAGGTGTCACAATCGCTGGCAGATCGCTTTCGGCCAAACTGATTCCGGCGGACACACGACCTTTGGCATCGACTGTAACTTTCGCGTAAGAACCCGGAGTCACTCCTGTGTTTGACAGATCAATCGAAGCCGAGCCGTTTGAAATCACCGCTGCCACAGTTCCATTACCGGACATGCTGGAGCTTAATGTCAGTGATGTGATTCCACCAGTTGCCGTTCCCACCGTCTGAACACCGCCAGAGGTTTGATACTTAATCTGACCAGTTGTCGAATCAAACCACATATCACCAGTTGAAACACCCGCCGGCGTCGAGGCAT
>CBIHPB010000477.1:0-2328 GCA_966211485.1 uncultured Bdellovibrio sp. | reverse complement strand
CGAAGCTTCAATGGTTGTTTCAACAGTTTCTTGGTTGTTCCATTGCTCGAGAACAGATCCGTCATCAGCCATTTGCATGTCTTGAGGCTGCTCGACGATATCTTGATTTTGTGAATCTGAGTCAATACGAGAAGCTTCGGCCGCCGTATCCATGATCATACGCTCTTCAGCATAATCGCGGATGCCATCATCTGTGACCACGACACCCAAATCACCGTTGGCATCGCGCTCTTGAATGATCGAGCCGTCATCAGAAACAGTGATTGAGGATCCACCTTGCTCTTCATAAGTGTGGAATTCGTTCATCGCATTGTGAGCATCGTTCAATGCAGCGTCGTGAGCGTTATGATCTGGAACATTCAGGTGGCCGTTGAAATCATGATTGGCGTTGAAATCCCGAAATGGGAATCCCATATCCGCGTTCTGTTGAAGTCCCCGCATCGAATCGTTGTAAATTCGATCGGCAAAGGTTTCGGCTGTGTCGTCTGTGAATGAGCGCAATCCTGATTTGTTGTAGATCATGTGTCCCCCGTTGCCTTTCTGTATTTCACAACTGGTGCCACCTGGTTGATTTTATAGCCGATCTGGCGTGATTCAGTTTTAGAACAGTGTTGGGCGCGCAGAGGATGCGACAGGAATTGACCAGCAAATCAACGACTTAACCCACCGACTGCAGTTTTGACGACTTTCAAATGTTCGCCATTCCGATTTGGAGCACATTCTCAGAATGAGACAGTGATTTGCTGCTTAGGCGTTGGGAATTTTCTGAAGCAGCAAAGTGGTAAAGAAGGATACCCACTGATTGAAAGCTTCTCTGAGCTCGAGGTGCACACCCTGTTTTTCCAAAGAATCGAGCGCACGTTCGGAGACACCGCAAGACCGGATGCCCGAGAAAAGATCGAGATCATTTGAAACATTGATTGAAATCCCATGACGAGTGATCCCGTTTTCAACGCGAATTCCAATAAAAGCAATTTTCCCATTTTTAGTGAAAACGCCTGCATCTTCCCGACGCTCGGCTTTGATCTGATGTTTTTGCAACCACAAGACAGTGGTCTCTTCCAAAAGCTGCACAAAATCCCGCACACTGATATGCAGTTTTTGAATTGGCACCAGCGGATAAATCACCAGTTGTCCTGGCGAATGCAAAGTCGCAAGTCCCCATCGGTCCGCAGTGACGACCTCGATTCCCTGTGCCTGCAACGCCTCTGCATCCGTCTTGAGCTCGGCTTCGCTCTCCGCGCGCTTTCCCAGTGTCACCACGGGATAATATTCAAAGCCCATCACGACCGGAAAGCCGGATTGCTCGACCAGCTTCAAAGCCTGTTCTTGCATCATCATGGAATTTTGAAATCGAGTAAGGCCAAAGAAGGTCGTTTTCATTTCGGAAGGGTTCTAACCTGGCTTAAGAAAAAGCGCCAGCACACTTTCGACACGCTGAGGCACTAAAGGGAATCAGGTGCCTTTAGTACAGTTCGATTCGGTCGTTTTCTTTAAAGCCTGCGCCCGAGTGAATGATGGCAATCGAGCCGTCCTGGCCGAAGTAGCTGACGACTTCGAGCGTGCCTTTCAAGCGGCCGGGAACTTTTCCGATATAGTTTCCTGACTGCGGATCGTAGATCTCGTCACCATCTTCGCTGACTTTCAGAATATCACCCACCTGCAGGCCTGACACGCGCCCTACGTTCAGGAATATGCGATCGCCGCTAATGCCCGCGATGCGACCTTCCCAGGACATCTTTGACATGGCCTCGGTGATTTGCGGAGTGAAATCCATAAAGGCTTCTTTCAAAAGATTTTCTAGAATTTCCGGATTGGCTTCAAAAAAGCGATCGGCGTTGGCATTTTCACTGACCCGCACGTTCGATTCTTCAATGGTCACAGTCTTCAGCGTATTGAAAAGCTCTTTCCCCGATCGGGCCGACGCGATTCGCACGCGCACTTGCGCTTCGAATGTCGTCTTCATCTGACGGAACACACCGACCGCATCGGATTTTCGTTTCACTTTCAGATCTTCAACTTTTCCTTCCAACAAGGCCGCCACACCGAGGTCTTTGGCTTCTTTGGCGATCTCATCCAGCTGGTACTGACCGTTTTTCACAGTCTTTGAAAAATCTTGCTTCAAATCCCGGCTGTCGATCACGATCACATCGCCGTGTTTATTCAGCTCACGAATAAACTCGGTGCGTGCGTCGTCTCGCAGCT
The DNA here is from genome assembly GCA_966211485.1 of uncultured Bdellovibrio sp. Lineage (GTDB taxonomy): Bacteria > Bdellovibrionota > Bdellovibrionia > Bdellovibrionales > Bdellovibrionaceae > 21-14-0-10-47-8. The sequence continues at coordinate 123 of CBIHPB010000477.1, read as the reverse complement.
TTTGCGGACGGGCTTCGTTGTTATCCAGGAAAGGAAGAATCATCAAACGCTTGCGAGGAGACTCGTCATCTTTGCGCGCTTGGAAACTGACATCTTTGATTTCTTTTTTGATCACCGGCTGAG
>CBIHPB010000476.1:0-2343 GCA_966211485.1 uncultured Bdellovibrio sp. | reverse complement strand
CTTTTTTCTCGATCGCATCGACTTCTTTAAACGCGTATGGATGCGCACGCAAAGCCCCTTGACCGAAGATGATCAAAGTTCTTGTCATGATGTTCGCACCTTCAACCGTAATTCCGATTGGCATCGCGATATAGATTTCAGCCAGAACGTTACGAGGTCCCATCGAGATCCCTGCTCCGCCCATGACGTCCATCGCATCGTTGATCATCTTACGGCCCAGCTCGGTCGAGTAATACTTGGACATCGCCGTGATCACACCAGGCTTGATACCTTTATCGATCGCGCCCAAAGTGAATCGGCGCATGGCCTCGAGACCGTAGGTGAATCCGAAGATTCGAGCCAGAGGCTCTTCAACCCCTTCGAACTTACCGATCGAAACACCGAACTGCTGACGCACAACCGAGTGAGCCGAGCACACGCGAGTCGCGAGCTTCGCCCCACCGACAGACTGGGCTGGCAGAGAGATTCCGCGACCAGCAGCCAAACACTCCATCAACATGCCCCAACCGCGGCCAGCACCTTCGGCACCTCCGACGATGGCGTCGATGGAGACGACGACGTCCTTACCGTGGGTTGGACAGTTGTAGAAAGGAACACCCAAAGGATCGTGACGGTTGCCAAGCACCACACCAGCGGTCTTCGCTGGAATCAAAGCACAAGTGATCCCGACATCTTCGCCTTTACCCAGCAAATTTTCTGGATCGCGCAGACGGAACGCAAGACCGACCACAGTCGAAATTGCAGCCAGAGTGATCCATCGCTTGTTCCAATTCAGGCGAACATACAATTTCCCATCTTGGCCTTTGAACACGACACCTGAAGATGTGATCGAGCCCGCATCCGAACCGGCTGTCGGCTCGGTCAAACCAAAGCATGGGATCTCTTCACCGACTGCCAAACGTGGCAGATAGTGTTTCTTCTGCTCGTCGGTTCCGTAGTGGATCAACAATTCGCCGGGCCCCAGAGAGTTTGGCACCATGATGGTGATACAAACTGAAATCGAGCGGCTGGAAACTTTCATCACCACTTCCGAGTGAGCCAGGGCCGAGAAGCCAAGACCGCCGTACTCTTTCGGAATGATCATGCCAAGGAATTTTTCTTTCTTGATATAGTCCCAAACGCTTTGCTCGAGCTCTTTGGTCTTCCACGTTTTCCAGTGGTCGATGCGTTTGCAAAGCTCTTCGACCTGCACATTCATGAAGGATTGCTCTTCCGCCGTCAGCTGAGGATAAACTTCCTCTTTCATGATTTTGTTGAAATCAGGCTTGCCGGAGAAAAGATCTTTTTCGACCCATGTCACACCGGCCTCTAAAGCCGTGCGCTCGGTTGGAGAGATCTTCGGCATAAAGGGCGTCATGATCTTCATCAGTGGGCCCGAGACGAGAATTCGTCTGATGGGCGGCACGTTGAAGACGACAGCCACGACAGCACCCGCGGCCATCAGCCACAGTGGTGCGCCAAATCCGATCATCACAGCCGCCGCCAAGAGCGTCCACACGATCAGAGGGCTTCCGAGATAGCCGACAACGATCACCGCCAAAAGCGAAATCGCAGCCCACATTCCCGGTTGTTCAAAAAAGGTTCCGTAAAAAGGTAGGTTTTCCACAGTTGTTTTCTCCTATGTGGTCATAGTGCTAACACTTTAATCATGACCCCCTGCCTACAAGTTGGCAAGATCTCAAGTGAAAACCAGATTTGATGTGAATGGGACGAGATGTTTACGGGACGTTTTGAGACGTTTAGAGCTCGGACTCTATTTCTGGCAACTCGGACACCAGAATGTCGAGCGTCCTGCCATGACTTTTTGTTTGATAATTGTGCTGCAAACCACACACTTTTCACCCGCACGACCGTAAACTTGGTGAGAATCTTGATAACTTCCAGATTCTCCCCTTGTTCCGGCAAAATCCGAGATACTAGACCCACCACCCTCGATGGCTTTTAACAAAACCTCTTTGATGTGTCCCGTTAGGACCTGGACCTCTTCACGAGTCAGTCGATCCGCACGTTTCAACGGCTTGATTGCGGATTTAAACAGCACTTCGGAGGCGTAGATATTGCCAACGCCGACAACCAATTTTTGATCCATCAGCGCAGTTTTGATTGGCGCTTTCCGTTTGCGAAGCTGCGTCCACAAATAGTCGGCCGTGAATTCCGAATCCAAAGGCTCGGGGCCAAGCGTTTTCAGGCGTGGACTTTTGCGAGGGTTTTCGAGATCGTAAGTTTCAAAAATTCCAAAGCGGCGCGGATCCCGGAAGGCCAATCGCATTTTGTTTGAGAGATAAATATACACATGGTCATGTACCATCTCATCACCTGGCACCGCCAAACGCCAAGTACCTG
>CBIHPB010000475.1:0-2351 GCA_966211485.1 uncultured Bdellovibrio sp. | reverse complement strand
CTCTGTGGCAGGGCCTTTCGGAGTGATTGCCAATACAGCCATCGGTGCACGAAGCTATCAGGATCAAAGCGTTGAAGAGGGAAACTCTTACGCTTATCGTGTCCGCGCTTACGCCTATACTCCCAAGCTCGTCTATTCGGCTTATTCGACGACGGTGGTTGTGACAGTCGGACGCAAGGCCGCCTTTGCATCGGTGGCTGTCGTCACTGATCTTTCAACAAGTCCGACCGATGCGTCTGCCGGAAGTTTTAACTGCTACCCGGGCCAAACGGTTGATATTTACGTGCACCCATCGATCAACTATCCGGGCATCAATTCCGCTGATCCTGGCAACTGGCCCGAGTTGGTGCCTCTGATTGGAAAAATGGTTCAGATCAACTCGTCACGATGGCCGACCAGTTCTGCAGGTCCCGGCAATACCTATAACGTTCCATTTATCGATTACAAAATCGCCGACCGCTCGGGCATGCCAGGTGCCAAGAAAAACGGATCTGGCCAGTACGCCTACGGTTTGCCAGTTGTGGGCCCATTCCCTTTCAACTGCACAACCTTCACTGTCGCAACACCGATCGGGACTTTTTCACTGAATGGAATGTTCCAGGCGTATATGAACTACTACTTCCCGCCTAACGATCCGAACAAGGGTAACGAAGGCGACATGACTTTCTATACGGACTCAAACGGAGTGGGATATATCGCGCCAGGAGATTACGCTCCCAGCGTGAACGATCTTTCTCTGCTGATCTTCTACGGCCTTCTAAGTCCGTAATCTCTCGGATCATGACCACGAGAAAGCTTGCGAAATCATTCTTCAAAATTCCCCTCTGTCGCGCCTAAGATATCGGCGGCTCGCCAGTGGGGAAGATCTTCGACCAATTCTGACAGCAACTGATCAAACTTGGCCTCGGCCTGCTGGCGTTTTGATTTGTCCGTAGAGGCCACACCGTCGGCCAGCTCTCGCCATTCCGGCGAAAGCGACAATCGGCTTCGCAAAGCAAGCGTCAACAGATCCACCCAGGTCGGCTGGCTGAATGTAAAATTCAGGGCCAGCGCTTCGCCTTTAGCTTCGGTGCTATGCCAGTAGCCACGTGGGACAAATAACATCGAACCCGGTTTCAAAATCACCTCGCGGCGATTTTCCTTCGGCATCGCCGTCGGCATTTCGCTGTCGGTGTAAGATGCCAACTCGGGATCCAAAGGCTGACCAATGGTAAAGCGCTGAGTGGGGTTTTTAGTTGTCATATTGGGTGCGAGCCACCACTTTTTGATTCCCTGCACTTGCAGCACGAAATTAATATTTTGATCAAAATGTGCAGCCGTGCCTTTTCCATCCGGCGTTGCATACAGCATACAACGAGCATGACTCGAATTCGGCAATCCGAGATCGCGAGCCAAGGCATTCAGCCAAACCGTCAGAGTGGGCGAAATTTCATGCGCGTTATTGAAAAGCAACGCCATTTTGTTGGAAAAAAGTTTTCGCGCACCTTTGGTGTCTACATCGATTGAGCTGGACTCGTCCGAAACATCAGGAAGATGAGCTTGAATCAGCTTGGGCCAAGAATTGAGAAGTTCGTCCAAGGACTGAAGAAAAGGCAGATCGGTCAGTTGCTGAACGGAAGTCCCGAGACCATGAACGACAAAGGGTTCTTTGGGCCACGAGCTTGTCATAAATTTTTCGACTGCTGTCGGAGCGATCAAAGCCGCCAATCCAATTTGATTCATGGCTGCATATATACCAGTCTAGCTGTCATTGCCACAAGACAGAAACCACCTTACCTTTAACAAATGCGATCCAATTTTATCATCATCGTCGCTTTAATCATTGGAGGAGTTTGGGGATACAAATCCTTCAAAGCTCGGCCCAAAGACGTGCCGACGATGCAATTGCAAAATACCGACCTCTCTGAGATCACGGTCCCAAGCTCAGAGCCCACCGTGTATGTGGTGTGGACAACCTGGTGCCCCGCCTGCCGGCAAATGCTGACAAATAGTTTCTTGCAAGACCCTCGCATCAAATCAAACATTGTTCTCATCAATGACGGTGAAGAAAATGAACTGGTCATAAAGACCTTGAAAGATCGCGGCTATCCGTTCAAAGCACTTCTCGACCCTCAGCGAAATTTCGCACGCACCCTGAAGGTGAACTCCTATCCTAGTTTTTATATCCAAGATAAACATGGCCGCATCAGCTCCTACGAGTTCCCCACAGTTTACCGACCCGACAAAATCGCCGACGAATGGCTGCTCAAGCTTTACAAAGACTGAAAACGTCAGGTTAAATCACCATAAAAACAAGTATAACTCCCATCATTCAAGCTGGTACCGCTGTCCGGTAATCTGTAACCATCTCA
>CBIHPB010000474.1:0-2352 GCA_966211485.1 uncultured Bdellovibrio sp. | reverse complement strand
CAAGATCTCCGTGGCCCATAGCGATTTGATCGAAATCCCATTCCAGAACTCTGCGCACGGAAGATTCAAATGCTGATTTATCCTTAAGGACCCTTGAGACCAAACGACTGACGGCAAACTGCCTGTAGGTTCCCAGCATTCGCGTAAGGACCGCAGCCCCCAGGCCTTTTGGATTTTGCAGATTGAAGCAAAGATCCGCGACGATCAAAGTCTTCAATGAACGACAGAAAAAAGCCACCTCGGCCATCGCCGGTACGCCTTCAATCAAAACCAGATCGATTTCTTTCTGGTGGGGCCATGGATCTTTTCCTAAAATCGCGGACCAAAGAATATCGGGACGCTTTTTCAGATGGCCCGGCAGTCCCCACACTTTCGCTTTGGGAAATTTCTGAATCGCTTTTCCCATATACAGATGATGCAAAACACTGGGTGCCACCAAATCCGTGACCTCGCCCATTTGCTCGATCTGTTTCAGCTGCTCTTCGGTGAAATCAATTGGCGAAATGACAATCAAAGCCGTCGAAGTTTGGACGACAGTTGTTCGTACTGGCAACTTCATCACTGGCATTTTGATTTCGGATTCAAAGTAAGAAATTTTCATAAAAACCTTCTTTAGAAATTCAAGCTGACGGTAAAGGTCAGGCCCGGTACTCCGGTGAAGTTTTTCTCTCTCGGAAATTCGTAATAAGGAGAAATCTGATATTCAAGAATATTTTTATAGATCAGGTGATTCCACGCCACCGAGACCGTGTAGGCTTCAAGGTGGTAATTGTCTTTGTTGTTGGAATCAAAGAACAAGTTGTAAGAAATCGAAGTCGTCTTGGTGCGAACTTGGCCAATCGAAAGACCGTTGGTGCCTGAGAAAAGATGCAGTTTGGATTTGTACTCGCCATCGTTGATCACCGTCAGCGAGTGCACCTTCGATAAGGCAAAATTCAAGTTCAGCGCGATGAAAACGCCGGTTCCATCATCCGGATTTCCGAAAAATTCAAGTTTCGGGTTCACACGGTAAGTTTTCAGATCCGCCACGCTTTCAAACACCAGCGAGTGTGAAACTTTAAGCGGATCTTGCAGGGCCAAACGCGGCTGAAAAGCCATTCGCACATCACCCAGCTTTTGGAACAATCCAACTGAGGCCCCGTAGTTTCTCTCACGCGGAGCTTTACGAAGATTTCCTCTTTCGGCTCCGCCCTTTTCTTTGGTTTCATCGTAACTGGTGAACTTCAGCTGCCAGTACTCTTCCACGTTGGGAAGACGCAAATTCAAATTGATACTTCCCGAGTTCTGAGGATCCTGACGCTCTTTGAAGAAGGTCGAGCTTTCGAGCTTGACGCTGGTTTCATTTTTTTTATTGGTCAGGCGTTTTCCGGCCAAAAACAAATCCAAACCTTCCGCCACGCCATCGAACCACTCGGCAACAACAATGTTCGTGTCGATAAAACTTTTCTCGAAAGAAGAGTTCGCCTCCCCTTGATACATGTGACTGTTTTTAGAGTCTTGGCCCCAGGCTGGGACTGATGCAAAGGCCAACGACGCTAGCATCATAGCCAGCGCCTTTCGGATATTCGAAGGATTCGCAGTCTCCGAAAATTTCGATTGAACTTTGTTTGCCATCAATTTTACTCTTTGAACATGCGAAGCATCTTCGGCCTTGTTGCCGTCCTTCTTCTCACTTCTATCCAATCATCAGCCTATCAGGTGAAGGAAGGCAATGTCTCTGCCGCAATCGGACCTAATTTTTACAAAACAAATTTCGACAACCGCACTGATCAGGTGAAGTCCTCTTGGATGGGCAGTCCAGCTTTGCTGGTTCAAGGCGATGTCAACGAACATGGCAGCCTCGAAATTTCGATTTTTCATCTCAACAAAATGTTCTTTCGCGACCAAGACGGCGGCTTTATTGCCGAGCAAGCCGAAATGATGCAAGTCGGATTGGGCTACCGCCGCTGGCTGACAGAACATTTCTCAGTCGGTTGGGCCTTCTACTCTTCTTATGCCATGAGTGATCCACATGTCGTGTACAACGACCAGGGATCAGGGAATCAGTTGGATACCTCGGCCAGAGATATTACGGAGTACGGTTTTGATTTGTCGATGCAGGGTGAGCTTTGGAGCAAAGACCGGTTGGCGGTCATCGCGGATGCTCGATATTCGAGATCGGTGACGAGTAAGGAAAATGAGCATGGTGATCATTATGGGTTGCTGATTGCGCTCAGATATTTCATTCAGTCGAGGGATTAAGGCCTTATTAAACCCAATAGACCCCGAAATTCTGATTTCGTCATGTGGTGCATGCATCCATGCAATCGAGGGCTATCGCGCCCTCGAGCTCCGCGGGCCGCTGAGCATCCT
>CBIHPB010000473.1:0-2361 GCA_966211485.1 uncultured Bdellovibrio sp. | reverse complement strand
TCACTTCTCATTTCCATTCTCATCGTTCTTCCCTCTTCCCCCTCTATTTCATCGCCGACATGATGCGGGACTCGGCGCAAAAATAATTCGAAAAACAAAATAGTATTTGACACGAATTTCATCTTTTTATTGTTGAGCCTAAAGCACCTTTTCAATTACCGGACACCCGGACGCGATCAGTCTTCTTATCACGCAACAGCGAGCTCAACAGAGCGTTTCAGTTGCCGCCAGTGCCTGTACTAAATTTGCATTTTCTCCTCTGAAAAACATGAAAATTCGACTTTTGAAAACCATGCTAAAAGATCTCCAACATCAAACACCGCCGTGGTGGTGTGACTGAGAAATTCAAATCATCGCCATGACAACAACATGATTTGAAATTTCATATCACCGCCATTGTGGCGGCGAAATAAAAGTGAACTTTAAAAAGAGGAGATATGAAAATGCAGACATTAAAACTTGATCAGCAACTCAAAGCATTGGTGAAAACCGAGCGCAAGATCACTTATGAGATTTTGCTGATGATTCAAACTTTTGATATCACAAAGGTATACCGAGAACTTGGATATGAATCTCTTTATGCTTATCTCACCAAAGAAGTTGGCTATTCAGAAGGAGCAGCGCAAAGACGAATCGCATCCGCCAGGCTGATGAAGCAAGTGCCAATAATCGAAAGCGAAATTAAGTCGGGGGAATTAAATCTCACGCAAGTGTCATTGGCTTATACGGCCATTCGTCAGGAAGAAAAAGCAAATGGTGCGAAAATTTCGAATTCTGACAAATCAGCGATTTTAGAGAAGTTGAAATCCAAAAATACATTTGAGACTCAGAAAGTCCTGAAGCACGAATTGCCAGCGTTTGAAATTCCGAAACCCAAACTTCAACCCGCAGGAAATGACCGCGTGTTCGTGGCTTTGGAATTTCATGAGTCCGATTGGAAGAGGATCCAAAATATGATGGCCGAGTTCTCTCATAAAGTCCCAGATCAAAAACTGGAAAGTCTTTTGTTGTATTTCGCAGATCGGCTCGAGAAGAAAAAACAAAAGTTGTCCGCGAAGGATCAAGTAAAGCAAGAGCAGCTAAGAGCAAATCAGGTGAATCTGGATAAAGTAAAAACAAGTCAGATTGGGTTCGATCAGAATGATGTCGACCAGATTGGCGCAGATCAATCAAAAGCAGAATTTGCAAAATCAACCCAACAACCTTCAAAACAATCCCCAGCATCACCGCCGTTATGGCGGTGGAATGAGAAATTCAAACGCTTTGATCGGTGCCCGATTTCGGCTTCTGCGCGAAGATGGGTGTTCGACCGGGCCAAACATCGATGTCAGTATGTTTCGCCGGTGACGGGAAAGCCGTGCGATTCGAGGCATTTTTTGGAGGTCGAGCACATGATTCCCGTCGCCAAAGGTGGCTCGAATGACGTTCGGAATCTGAAAATTCTTTGCCGGGAGCACAATGCTTTGGCAGCAAAAAGATGGGGCTTCACTCTCAACAATAGCAACGAGGACCGATAGCCTTTCACACCTTTAGCGTCCAGCCGCTCTTCGGCGATATCCAGTTAGTCTCCAGCAATATCCAACTGCTTTCCAGCAAGGCCCAGCCGCTCCTCAAAAACTTCCGAGCGCACCCATACCAAATCAGCAGCCCTTCCTGTCAAAAACAAAAGGCCGATCATCTCCGATCGGCCTTTGCTTCGTACTCGGGAGCTGCTCTTCAAAAAGCAGCCGTATGGCGGCCAAGTGATTGGAATTTTCCAATCACCGCCACGAAAGCGGCTATTTGTTCAACTTATCCAAGAAGCTCAGCCAGTCCGTGGCTTTGTTCACTTCCAGATTTGAATAGCGATCTTTGTATGAAGACAAAGTGCTCGCCGAAGTCGGCATCCAAACAGACACACCCTTCGCTGAATTTTCGTACATACCAGTGCCACCTGCTGCGATCGTCAGATCACGGATTGCCGTGTTCACGTCTGACAAAATCGAAGAGTTCACAGCCACGTTGGCTTTATCAACGCGGTTCACGAAATCAGACAAGTCGCGGTAGTCGCTGTAAGTGAAGCTTTGAGTGCTGTTCGCAGCCGTCTTCACAGTCTTCATGTCATTCGCTGACAGGCTTGCCATTGAAGTTTTCAGATCTTTCATCGCATTGAACAGACCATCCAACTTAGACAAATCCATTGCCGAGAAAGTCACGTCTTGAGTTCCGTAGATCCCGCCGTCGTAAGCTTTCAGGTATTCTTCAGTCAAAGCGATTGAAACGTCCGCAGCTGATTGCAATGGACGATCCGCCCAGCGAGCCATAAATGTGTTGTAAGGCCAGCCGTAGCCAGGCTCAACTTCTTCTGATCCCACCATGTAC
>CBIHPB010000472.1:0-2376 GCA_966211485.1 uncultured Bdellovibrio sp. | reverse complement strand
CAAACCCCCGGTGACACATCAAAAAAATATCTTGTTTTACGATTTTTATGGGTTTTTGAAAAAAACGGCGCAGTTACTCAAACAAAACGACAATAATCGCCAGGAAAATAAACGCAATCGCCACTGCCAAGATATCATGACGGCGATCTGAACGAAGGGTCTGAATCTCTTTGATCATTGCCATATGAAACGGCTGAATAACGGTCCCTTCCGGCAATAGAATCTGATTCTTCTTAACGGAAATCGTAATTGGTAAAACCGAATCACGAGCCGACTGACGGCGCGAAGCCACTTCTTGCTTATTCAGGGTCAGGTTCGGATAGATCAGTTTGCGGCTGAATTCCTGCAAATACTCGACGTCTTTATCCGTGGCCTTTTCAAAACCGCGCAGGGCTTTGAGGTTGAAAGCTTCCATATTGGAGGCATCGACGATATCCATGCGGCGAACATTGAATTCACGGCCGCGGTTGTTTTTATTCACCGTGCGCGCCAACACCATATTCTGAGTCGCCGGAACCAAGCGATCCAGGTTTTCGGCGATCTGTGACTGGTACCAGATTTCCAGATTTCGAATTACGATGTTTTCAAGCCGCGCCGAAAAGTGATTTCGCACCAGCCACTCGAAAATATATTCTGGAACATTGGCACCCAGGGCTTTTTCAAACTCGCCTTTGTGGATGAAGAAATCTTTGACCATTTCTTCTCTGGCCGCCGCTGAACGAGGCCACACCTGGCGCTTCATTTCAAAGCGCATCAAGCGAAAAGCGCGGTACACGCTGCTGGAAACTCGTTCGTAGACAGCCGGATCAAAATCCAAAATCAAAGGCACTGAAACTTCGGCCCGCATGCGCTTTTCTTCGGTGGTGACTTCGTCGACCATCTCGAAGCTGACAGGCGACACCACGTCGTATTTCACGACCTCGCCGATTTGAAAATCCATCTGCGTGCGAATTTCGAAGGTGATGGCGTAAGCAAGGATGAGCGAGAAAAAGAAAACAAACGCGAAACGTCGGGTTTGCAGCTTGTCTTCGATGCGGCCGGCAAGGCGCCCCAAAAAGGTTCGCTCAAGTCCAAGGCGGTCCACCCAATCCAGGAACTTGAGGCTATGATCCTCATAGTTCACTCGCTTGTGCGTGACTTCCTGTTTGTGACCGTTCTTGCGCGACATCATGATATTGGTAAGCCCTCGTGTAACGTATCGGAATTTCCTTGGCTTTTTCGAGAATTTCCGATTGAAATATCACTTCATCATCTGGACATATATGGACAAAGGTACGGCTTCCTCTCAGCTTCTTCAAGAATTTCAGACTCTGGTCGAGATCGTGGCGCGCCTGCGAGGTCCAGACGGCTGTCCTTGGGACAAGGAACAAACCCAAAAAACGCTCACACAATACGCAATCGAAGAGGCCTTCGAACTGGTTGAAGCCATCGAGTCCAACAATCCCGGTGAGGTTCGTGAAGAACTGGGGGACTTTTTATTCCAAGTGATCTTGCAAGCGCAAGTCGCCCAGGATGAAAAGCAGTTTTCTTTGTTGGATGTCATTCAAACTTTGAACGAAAAAATGATTCGCCGCCACCCGCATGTATTTGGCGAAGACGGCGCCAAAACAACTTCCGAAGTTTGGAAGAACTGGGAAAAGCTGAAGGCGGCCGAGCAAAAAGAAAAACCAAAACCAGTTTTCAGCTATCCCCGTCAGATGCCAGCACTGCAAGCTGCGCAAAAAATCGGCGGAAAAACCAAGCGTCTCAAATTCGATTGGTCTGAGCCCTCTGAAGTGATGGACAAGGTTCAAGAAGAGATTCAAGAACTGCAAACCGAGATGAAAAAACCAACTCTCAGCCCTGAAAAGCTCGAGCATGAAATCGGCGATGTGCTGTTTTCAGTTGCGCAACTGGCACGCCATTTAGGGCTTGAACCCGAGCAATGCCTGCGCTCGGCCAACCGCCGCTTTGAAGACCGCTTCAATGAAGTTCTGAAACTCTCCGGAAAATCTCTGGATGATTTCCCACAACTCAGCAACAGCGAAAAAGAAAAGCTCTGGCAGCAAGCAAAACTCAATAAAGGTTAAAGCTTGCTGTTAGCTTTGGCAGAACATTCGCCTAAGTTTTGGTCGATCAAATTGAGACATTCTCAAATCAACACAAAATCTATTCTGCAAATCACTGTTTTCACTGGTTAATTTCTATGTTTCAGGCTGAGTCATGGCATTCCCCTTGCTGTAGAGAGGGTCATCGGGGGATTTATGAAAGCCTTCACTCTACAAAAAGGTCTGCAAATCGGTCTCTGCATGTTGGCGATCGCCGCCCTTGTCGGCTGCGGAAGTTCAAAATCCAGCGACGGCTTCGGAAGCAACGACAACTCTTCCAATGTTGTAC
>CBIHPB010000471.1:0-2380 GCA_966211485.1 uncultured Bdellovibrio sp. | reverse complement strand
CACCTCGCTGCCGTCGCCAAGTGGTCTCAGCGGGCTTTCACCTTATTATGGAAAAGATATTTGGCTGGGCGCTGGTGGATATGCGGCTTTGACTTTACCGTGCTTTGGAGTTGCTGGCTATTACACGGCGACGACAAGTTTTCTTTTGCACAATCCAGCTTATCCTCAGTTGAACACATTTTATCAAACGGATTACGGTGCCAATATCGGCGGTGGATTTAAGCTCGGGCCAATGTTGTCATTTGGTCTGGCTGCCAAACGCGTGACTCGAAAAGGCGGTCCTTATGTTTTCGGGCCGGATGCTTTGGCCAACGGAGAGCTGACGGATTTGGTGACCAGCATCGACAATGAAGGTGTGGGTTACGGTTTGGATGTCGGTCTGGTTTCGCGCTTTGATGCTTTGCCTTTCAATCCGACACTTTCATTGGGTTGGCGAGACATTGGTTCTATGGCATTTGTCAAAACCAAGGGAACGGATGCGCCCAATCGCCAAAAAGACAATTTGGTTTTAGGAGCCGGAATCGACGGATCAATTCCGTTGCTTGGATTTTCGGCTGGTGTTGAATACCGCCATGCGACCGACGCCAATGAGCAAATCGGAAAAAAGCTTCATATGGGTGCCGAGGTGCATCTTGGGTTTTTCGATGTGCGTGCCGGTCTTTATCAAGGATATCCGACCTATGGACTTGGAATTGGCCTCTTGTTTTTGCAGCTCGACGTGGCGAAATACACCGTGGAGCAGGGCGCTTACCCGGGGCAGAATCCGCAGGAACGCATTCAAATCGGTCTGATGATGGAAATTGGTTTAGATCCAAATTTCAACCTGGTTGATCTAGGCGGGAAAAAGCGTCGATTGAAACAGCGTCGATAGTAGATTAAACTTTTTCGATGCTCAAGTTCACGCAGCTCAAACACCCTGCCGAAAAGACGGACATTCTTGAACTTTTCGATTCCAACGAAACCACGTGGGTGGTCTCGGATCTGCGCAATAAATTTGAAATTCAAAAACTAATTCTGCAAACGCAGGACTATTACGAAGACCTCAGTGTTCTGCGCGCCAGTGAACTGTGGCGTATTCTTCTGAAGCGCAGCCATCCGGAAATGAAATTTGTTTCCAGTGAATTGATTTCGACCTGGGTAAAAGAAGAAACCCGTCGTGATCCGAATCTGAAGCTGGGAAATAGCGCCCACCAAACCATGGTCGAGATGATGGACATTATGGCGTCGGTGCATTGCCATGATTTGGGTGCCGATCGATTGCGCGAATGGTTCCGCGAAAATCCCGAAAGCCTGCAGCGTTGGGGTGGATGGTTTTTGCTGTCCGAAAAATTCTGCCAGGAGCTTTTAGAGCAGCAGAAGATTGCGCCGAAATGGTCGGCTGCATTTCTGCAAAACGAATACGACTGGAAATCACTGTGGCAGCGGCCTTTGATTTTTGATCTGGGCTCGCAAATTTCCCAGGTCGAAGCCGACTTGATCCGGGCGATCTCGCGGGAAATTGATGTCTGGGTTTTAGCGCCCGCGCCTGATTGGCGAGAAGAATTCGCCTATCTTTTAAAGCCTTATGAATTTCTGCAATCTCAAGCCACCGAAGTGAAAAAGATTGAACATCTTCCACGCGGTGAGAAAGCCAAATCTCAGGCTTTTCGTTTTTCCGGTGTCCTGGGTGAAGCCAAGACCGCAGTCGAAACAGTGCGCAAGTGGCTGGACAGCGGAATTCAGCCACATCAGATCGGATTGATTGCGCCGGATATTGAAAAATACTGGTCCTTGCTGCAGCCGATTTTAGAAGCGGAAGGAATTCCTTATTCCAAAGACGTCACCAGTCGCTTGCAAAGTTTACCGGCGGTGACCCAGTGGCTGGCGCAAATCCGCTTGGCGGCGCACGATGTTCGCTATGCGGATTTGGAAAGTGCGCTTTATCTCTCGAACGATTCTGGGATGCTTCGCTTTGAAGAATTCTATTCGCTATTTGCCGAGCTGATGGGTCAGGAAGATCTCAGGCGACATCCGCTGATCGAAAAGTCATTTCAGGCACAGTTTTCTTTGAACGATGAAATTTCCCGTGACGAGTGGTTGGGCTTTTCCCTGCGCTGCTGGAAAACGCGAAAGAACTTTGATGCCATCGAGTTGTGTTTCCGCGAAATTTTGACCAACACAGATGCGACTCTCACCATGCGTGTGTCCTCGTGGATTCACTTGCTCGAGCAAATCGTCGCCAAAAAAGAAGTTCGGATTTTCAAAGGCGATCGGGGCGGGATTCAGCTGGCCAACCTCTCGGCCGGTGATTCGCTGTCGATGACCCACCGGATTTTCTTAGGCCTGACGGAAAGCATGCTGAAGACTTCGGCTTCACCATTGTTGTCGCCGAAAGAAGTCT
>CBIHPB010000470.1:0-2421 GCA_966211485.1 uncultured Bdellovibrio sp. | reverse complement strand
AGAGCACGACCAAGGGCGATCAGACCAGACTTTCGGGAACGCAAAAGGTGGCGCAGTTCTCCTCTACCTCAGGACCGGACGCCCGCGTCCCGCGAACATGCGGTAGATGAAAAGCACAACCATCGCGCCTAAGACGGACATCAGAAAACCTGCAGGCTCACCTGGTGCATACATGCCGAAGCTGACACCAATCCAAGTTCCAAGCCAGGCTCCGATGACTCCCAGAACCGCTGTGAGAACAAAACCCATCGGATCTCGTCCTGGCATAAAGAACCGAGCCACAATGCCCACAATCAAACCAATCAGTATTGTTGCTAATACGCTCATGAAGACCTCCTGCATCCAATGCACAGCAAACCGAAAGCCAAACTCACCTCAAGCCAAAGCGCCGCAATCGCAGAAATCCGGCAAAAAGCCCCGCTTTGCAGCTTGAGATCGCCGTCCTTTCATCGTTAAATTGTCAAAATGCAGTGGCTTGAAATATCCAGCACCAACACACAGGAATTACAAAAATTAGCCGGCGAACTTTCCATTCATCCTTTGGCTCTTGAAGATTGTTTTCATCGCGATCAACGGGCCAAACTCGAAGACTACGGCAATCACCAATTCCTGGTTTGGTTTATGGCCACGCAAAATAAAATTTACGAGCTGCAGTTTTTGATTTTCCCGGACCGGATTTTATTTGTCCCACATGATGTCCCTCCTGGTGGCATCCCCACCTGGAAGGATTTCTTTCAGCTGACCGACGAGCGAATGAAGGATGTGGCGACGACGATTTTTCTGGCTTTGGATAAAGCAACAGACATCAGTTTTGTCGAACTTCGCGTTTTCATCGGAAAAATTGAAGCCTTCGAACAAAAGCTTTTGAAAGGCAACACGGATCTGAAAACCATTTTGCCGATCAAGAAGAAACTTGCCAGCTTCGAGCTCTACATGGGTCACTTGCCTTTGATTTCACAGCAGCTGCAAGGCACTTTTCAATTGAAAAACGATTTGCGCTGGCGCTACCGCGATCTTCGTGACCATTGTCAGCGACTGCATGAAAGTGTGATCTTTCAACAAACCCAGATCATCTCAAGTTTTGAACTTCACTGGGCAATGGCGGCGCAAAAGACCAATCTGCAAATTAAGAAACTCACTTTGCTGGCCAGCATTTCGGTGCCCACCACTTTTTGGGCTTCGTTTTGGGGAATGAATTTTCAGGCACTCCCCTTCGACAATCCGTATTTTTTCGCGTTTGCGATGTTCATCATGATTGCGACCGCTGTCGGCACTTACTTTTTCCTTCGATACCGTGGCTACTGGTCCGATGACTGATCCTTATCCCCAGTGGGCCAAATGGGAAAATGAATTCAGGCAAAGCTCTTTGGCTTCCTTCAGATGCTCGCGTTCAATACTTTCGCTAAGATCCAGATCCGCCAGCGTGCGCGCCACCCGAAGGACCGCGACTTTTCGGCGCTGCGACTGAAGCTCTTCAAAGCCGAGCGATTGGATTTGGGCCGCATCCAAAGTCTGAAGGATTTCATGTGTTGGTCGTCGGCTGTTGGGAAAAGATTTGGAAAAATCCTGAGCTTTTTTGATTTTAGCAAAAAGCTCGTCACCCGAAACGGAGGCTTCTGAAAATCCTTTTGTGAAATGCAGAATTTCAAAGCGATCGATCAAAGGACCCGAGAGGCGTTGACCGTAACTGCGGCAGCGAACTCTCGCCAATCCACATTTGAAATTGTGCCCGTCCAGTGGCGTCCACTTGCCACAGGGACAGAGATTGGTCGTCGCCAAAATCTGGGCGCGCGCCGGGTACTCTTTCAAAAGACCCGCACGAAAAACGCGCATCTTTCCTTCCTCGAAAGGTTCCCGCAAAGACTCTTGAACCTGGGGTGCGAATTCCAACAGTTCATCTAAAATCAGAACTCCTCCGTGAGCTCTGGAAATTTCACCGGCAAACGGAACACTGCCACCACCAATCATCGCAATCGTCGGTGTCGAGTGATGGGGCTTGACGACCGGCCGCCAATTCAAAGCTTCACCGAATTCGGCATGGACTTTCTTCAGTTCGAAGAATTGTTTTTCGGAAGGAGCTCGCAGAAACGAAGGCAGAGCCTGCGCAACTGTCGATTTTCCACTCCCCGCCGGTCCCGCAAGCATGGCCGAATGTTCGCCCACGGCTAAAATTTCAATCAGCCTTGCCTGCTCGGGCGAATATTTTTTTTTAAGAAAGGCCATCGGTCTTTGCGGACGGTCCACATCCAGTGAGGCTGATTTTTCTTCCGGGCTTTGCAGGTCTCGAAGCGTCTTGATGATCTGACGGCGAAAGCGCGCCGGGCGATCGATCTCTGAACTGCCGGTCATGATAATTCGGTAAGGCCCTTGGTTGGAGTTCGGGAGATCTTCGGGCTCGAGAACTTCTCCCGACAAAGTGAG
>CBIHPB010000469.1:0-2421 GCA_966211485.1 uncultured Bdellovibrio sp. | reverse complement strand
GTCTGTTCGGGGGACCGCTCGCCGAACTTTTGGCAATTATTTTTGATATGATCTCCATGCTGGTGCTGATCGCCATGGCCAGTCCGCTTTATATTCCGGTTGTGATTTTGATTGGCACCGTGGACTTTTTTATTTTCAAACTCAACGCCAATCGTCTGCGGGCGGCACGACGAGCTTTGTCCGCCAGTCGCTCGCCTTCGATTGCGCATTTTGCCGAGACCGCGCAAGGGGCCAGCACCATCCGAAGCTTTATCAAGCAGCAAAGTTTTTCCAAGCGCTTTGAGTCTTTGGATCAGCATTACCTGAAAAATAAAATCGGCACGACCCGTGCCTTGATGCAGTTTTCGTTTCAGATCAACTGCACGACGGCGGTCTTTTTGTTGATCACGGGAGCCGGCGCTTGGTGGCTTTTGGATAAGGGATGGCTCACGGTTGGATCGATCGGCGTGGCGTTTAGTTTTATCGCGCTCAGCGGAAACACCGTTCAAATGTTTTTTGAATGGGTGTCCCAGTTTGAGGAGGCCATGGTAGGCGTCGAACGTTTGGATCATTATGTCCGAAGTCCACTTGAGAAAGGGGCCCGACTTCCGTCGCGCGCGCAGTTTGAAACAAAACATCCAAAGGCAACAGTGGCTGACGAGCAAATGCTCAAGCAGACCAAACTGACCGAGACACCGGCAGCACACGTGCAGTTTGATCAGGTCTGGTTCCGTTATCGCCCCGATTTGCCGCCGGTTTTAAAGGGACTGAGTTTTGAAATCAAAGCTGGGGAAAGATTTGGCATCATCGGCCGTACCGGCAGCGGAAAATCCAGTCTGATTCAGGCTTTATTCTACCTCTATCCTTTGGAGAAAGGCACTATTCGAATCAACGGCCAAAGCCCGGACTTGTTGGAAGGGGCCAATGGCCACAGCAATGGCACTACGAACAAGTCCACGCAAGTCGATCTTCAGCTTTATCGGAAATCCATCGCCTTTATCGCCCAGGACCCCACCCTGTTCCGTGGAACCTTGCGTGAAAATCTGGATGTCAATCGGACTCAGACTGATGACGATTTGATCGAAGCTTTGAAGAAAGTGGGCCTGCCAGAGTGGGCCAATGAATACGATCTCAAACGGCCGATTGAAGAGCGGGGCCGAAATCTTTCCCAGGGTGAGCGTCAATTGGTTTGTATGGCCCGCTGCCTTCTACAGGACAATCCGGTCATCGTGATGGATGAGGCCACCAGCTCTGTGGATCCGCAATCCGAAGAGATCTTGGTCCGGGCCACGGAAGAATTTTTCACCGGCAAGACCCAGATTATTATCGCTCATCGTCTTTCGACCCTTCAAAACTGTGATCGAATCTTGTGGTTGCAAAATGGCGACATCCAAATGATCGGAAAGCCTTCCGAGGTCCTGCCGATTTTCCAAAAAACAAAATTGTGAGAATGACCCCTTAAGTCCTTGAATGGGCCAACCGTTGAGAGTCTTGGGTGATTCTTTAGGCTTGTTATTTCTTTATCTTTTGTTAAAGATGGAAAAAGAAATGGCTGGTTCGACTGCAGAGATAGCGATCGGTGATTTGAAGCTGATCCAAAATTCGGTAAAGGCAGACTGGAAATGGAAGACAACTCAAACTCTTCACAAAAGCCCGCATCGACTGACCTTAGCGGGTCGGACAATCTCCTGCCATTGCACGAGGACCTGCATTCCGACCCTAGCTCGGAACCCGCTCCGCTCTTAAAGCTTTCCGAAGCCTGGTCGTCTTTGCCAACGGAAGAGCGCAAAGAGCGCTTCCAGCAACTTCCACGCACCGAAGCCGAAGAATTATTTTTCTCACTCAAAGCCCACGACCAAGCCGAACTGATTGCGGAAGCTTCACCTCTCGAGAAACGTTCTTGGGTGCGCCTGCTGGGACCGGATGACGTGGCCGATATCATTCAGGACTTGGGAACCGATTCGAAAGAAGAAATTCTAGGTCTCTTGGATCCCCAGACCCGCCGGGAAGTAACCGCACTTTTGGCTTATGCTGAAGACAACGCCGGGGGCTTGATGAGCTCGCGCTTCGTTCGTCTTCGCCCCGACATGAGCGTCGACGAGGCCATCAGCTATCTGCGCATTCAATCGAAAACTCAGGTCGAGACGATTTACTATGCCTACGTGATCGATATGGATCAGACTCTGGTGGGTGTGACGTCGTTTCGGGAACTGTTCTCGGCTCCGCCGCATAAAAAAATTCGCGAGCTGATGAAAACGGATCTGATCAAAATTCCGGTCAGCCTGGATCAGGAACAGATCGCCAAAATTTTCTCGCAAGCCAATCTGGTGGCCCTGCCGGTTATCGACGAGTGGGGGCACATGAAAGGTATCGTCACCTTCGATGACATCGCCAGCGTCTTGCAAGAAGAGGCCACCGAAGATATCCAAAAAATCGGGGGTG
>CBIHPB010000468.1:0-2446 GCA_966211485.1 uncultured Bdellovibrio sp. | reverse complement strand
GGCAACAGATCTACTTACATTACTTTCAGTGTGGATGGTGTTTACGCCGTTTCAATCAATGAAGTCCGGGAAATTATCGACTATCCAAGCCAGCTGATGCAGCCTCCGGGTTTGAAAGACTATGTCCGGGGCGTGCTCAAT
Source organism: uncultured Bdellovibrio sp. (assembly GCA_966211485.1). GTDB lineage: Bacteria > Bdellovibrionota > Bdellovibrionia > Bdellovibrionales > Bdellovibrionaceae > 21-14-0-10-47-8. Next base: position 2,305 of record CBIHPB010000468.1, on the reverse strand, counting down.
CTGCGTGGGTCCTTGGTGACCATCGTGGATGCTCGCAGTCTTTACTCGAAAAGCAAGTCTGACTCCAAGGGCACGCAAAAGGTGCTTGTTTTCCAAAACAAAGATGTTCATTTCGGATTGGTCGTTGATTCGATCGACTCGATTGTGACTTTTGCAGAAAAAGACCGCATGAACATGCCTCAGATCGCAGGCAGTATGGATAAAGGCGGGATCACCTCGGACATCACAGAGACAGCCGTGGTAGTCGGAGCCGACGGCACCAAGAAGAACATCCTGATCCTTCGCGCCGAAAAAGTGGCGATGCGCGTTTCTCACGCCAGCGCCGCTTAGAAAGTCGGCGGGATTTACTTGCACCAGTCCCGGATTTTGTCCTTCATAAAGCCCTGGATATTGGTATTTTGGTATCCAGCGAGATTGTAGAGGCTAGCCCAGGATCGGCATCTTTTCGAGTGCACCTGAACAAGAGCTTCGTATGTTTTCCGGTCGGCTTCGGAAAGATCCGCGTTTTTGGCTCGGGTGGTGAATTTTTGAACCTCTTCCAAAGAGTCTTGAAATCTTTGTGTGACATATTCGGCTCGCTCTTCATCTTTCGCAAATCGCGTCCGGCTTTCTTTGTCGATTAATTTTTTCACTTCATTCGATGGTAGTTTGCTGGTGGCCGCTTCGTTGAGATTGTAGACTGGGTCATTTTGATAGTTTGATTCGGCTTTTTTCAGAAACGGATTTTCAGCCGACGAGCTTCCGCTGGCCGCCGGTTGAGAAACGGATTTCGGCGCATCGACTGGTTTTGTCGAGGCCGTGGCGGTTGTCGAAGGCTTGGCGGCTTGAGTGGTGGTGCTGGCGACGGCTTTTGCTTTTTCCAGATCGCCGCTGACGATGGTCTTGATTTCAGAGTCGCTAAAACCCATTGCCTTCAGCCTTTCAAGCGCTTCGGCAATGGCTTTTTCCTTGCCTCCGGAGGTGAGATTAACAGCGTTATTGTAGCTCATGATCGCGGCCGCTTGATTGTCGCTGACGGTTCGGCCAAAGTGTTCTCCCGCGCGGCGTTTCAGCGGGACGGAAACGAATTCCCACGCCTTGCTTTCTTTGACGGCTGTGATGACGGCGTCCGGAGGATCGCCGACATAACCGCGGTTGATCATGAAATCGGCTTCGACTTCTTTAATTTTTCCTTCTTCCATGAGAATTCTTTTTTTCTCGCGCAGCGAGGCGCCCGAGTAGCTGCCAAAGGTTTCACCTTTGTCTGCGCCGACCTTGTGCGCTTTCTCATAGGCATCCAGTTCTTTTTGATTGAACGGCTTGTTGGCGCGTCCAAGTTCGGATTGCAATTTTGCGACTTTCGCCTCTTTGCTTAAGGTCGCGATTTCTTCTGTCGCCTTGGCGATGCGGGCCTCGCGTCCCATGACTCTGAGATTGTCGAGAGCGGCTTGAACTTTACCAAGTCTGATTTTGGTTAATTTCGACAGGCGGGCCATGCGAGCGGCCAACAGTCCGGGAATCGGAAGGGCCGCAATCGTCGCCGCGATTTCACAGCGAATCGCCAGCGCATGGGCCGGGGTGTAGCAATCCAAAGAAAGGTTGAGCTCTTGAAGCAGGGCTTTCGCCATTTTCTCAATGCCGCCCGAAGACCGATTGGCAGGATCACTTTTGTAATAGTTCATGAAATCCAGCTCGTCCGCCGACAGTTTTTTTCGCTCGTCCGGATTGTTATATCGGTCGTTTAATTTGTAGGCCAACTGTGTTGCGTTCACACGTTTGACCATTTGAATGGAATCATTGATGGCTTCGCAGCTGAGACCCTTCAGCTTTTCTTGCGACAACATCGGATACTGCAGCAGCTTGGGCGCATCCATGTTGAAGGCCATGATGATCGCCATTTTCTGTTCCAGCGACTGATTGCATTCGGACGCTTTTTCCCAGGCGATCTGGGCTTTCGCGATCCCTTCACCGATTCCGGTTCCCAAAGACACAACCGGATCGACAATGATGCCACCGGCACAAAGCAAGGTGGCGGGGCCCAGATAGTTGCCATTGACGTTCGATTCGATTTCATCCGCCTGGCAGGTGCGTTTCTTTTTTTGATCCTCTTCATCCAAGGTCTTGTAAAAGTCCTGGCACTGCTGGGAATCCCGCATCCGGACACAGGCCGCCGTTGTTGCTTCGATCAAAGCCGCTCGTTGTTGTTTGCGAAGACTGCATTGCTTGATCGAATTCGGGTTAAAGCCATTGGCCCCCCAAACCGTCGACACCAACAGTGTGAAAAGAAGAAGAAAGAAAGAACTCATGTCTCAAATATCGGTTTATT
>CBIHPB010000467.1:0-2448 GCA_966211485.1 uncultured Bdellovibrio sp. | reverse complement strand
CCTTGGCGCGATTTTTGATCAAGCTGTCCTTCAGTCAATAATAACCCAGCGGCAAGTGCGCCACCCACCCTGCCGCTGGGACTGAAGGACATCTTGGTGAGAAATTAGAAAACACTAAGAATGGAGAATATTTATGAAAAACTGGAGCACACAAAATAACGGGTTAACTACCCTGACCGCTGGCCTTCGCAAAGTCCGCGCATTGGCATTTCTGTCGATGAGTTTGACACTGGCCACGGGCCTGCAAGCCAAGGCGGAATTCACAGCTCAGGACTATGATGAGACAGGTGCTTTGATTGTTAATTTCAAAGGACTCACCGAGGAAACTCTGGAGACAGGTTACAGGGGTTTTAAGATAGATGCATCCGGACTCAGCATTCGAGTCACTCTTAGATCTAATGACCGCGTATACTCGGTCGTTTCAAATGTACCAATAACGAAAGCTTACGTCTGCACGTACACCGGATCCTCATACAGAATGACCTTGGTTGACAACGACCTTTCAATAACCAATTCGCCAGGCGGAAAAGTTACGATAAAAGAGGCCGTAGCCAATGGAGAAAGGGCTTGTACCTGGACAAGCATCAACAATGCAAAACAGATCTTAACTGGCTCGGAATACACACAGATCTCTGCAATCCAAATCCCCTTCGGTAGCTACAATATTTCTGAAGATATGCGCCCCACTGCTCGCGGCCTTTCGAGCTGGTACCAGATTGTGTCCCAGCGCTTGAATGAATTTGGAAACCTAATCGGAAAAGACGAACGCCCCCACTTAACCCGATTGAAACAAGCCTTGGCTGACGGCATAAGTCTTATGAAAGATCCTTCGGATAAAGATGGAAAGAAGTTTCGTCCAGTGACCAGCGATCGAGTCCGTGAACAGGCGCGTGTGATTTTGGTTTTGGCGACTGTTCTCAATGAACTTTTAAACAACCATGATGACCGTCAGGACTTGAAAGGTCAGATTGAGGTCCTTCGAAACCTTTCAGTCCAAATCCGTATCATGTATGACTGGAATACAGGTCTTTCTGGCAGCGGTTCAAAAGCCTACTCCGCACTGTGCGAAGTGATCGATATCGAATTGCGTGAGCTCTATACTTCGATGGGATCTTTCGGCGGTCTTGATCCTTCAATTTTCAATACGATGATGCGTGCCAACTGGGCGATCAAGCGTGCAACTGCAACGACAACTGGCGGAGATGCGCGATCGAATGAACAGGTTGAAGCGTTTGCAAAAGCTTGGAACGATAAAGTTTGGCAGCAAATGTTGAAACGTTTGATCAATGCTCCACAAGATTATCAAGGACTTGTTCAGCCAAAGCTGAAACTTCTCCTGATGGCCGTGGAAAGTATGTCACACTTTTCGGGTCAGAAGATGAACCTCGATGTCGATAGCAAATTGTCTGCGACCGAACAAAGTGATGACGCGACTCCGAAACTTGCTCCTGCTGCACGCAAGCCTGTTAAAAAGAACTAATCTCTGACCTTCAACGAATCTAAGGATTCAAAATGAAAACCCTCTTTGATTTCTCAGCCCAAACCGGATTGCCAGACGATGTCTGGCAATCTTTGGCTCGTGAAATCAAAGAGGCCGCTCAGCCTATCGAGAAAATTCTTGAAATTCGCAAACTGATCCCCGGCATCGCCGAGCTGGCGCTGGAAGCCGGCAAATATCAGATGGCCTTGGATTTCGGACTGCAACGCCAATTCGATCAAGCCAAAGCTTTTTTGTTCTTAGGACGAACCGTTGAAGTCGAGCGCATGCAGGTTTCTGTTTTTGGCAATGAAACACAAATTCTTTTGATTCAGCTCATGCGTGCCCGAATGGCTGGCAAAGTTTCCGAAGCTCTGTCGATTTTGCAAAATGTTTTTCAAAATGAAGATCTTGTCCTGCAAGACCATGATCAGCTGGAGCTGGAACTTCAGACTGGAAGTTTGTACTTCACGATGTCCGATTACGACAAAGCTTTCCAAGCCTACAAGCGCGCTTATGAAGCCGCCGAAGGTTTGAATCTGAAAGGCAAGATGGCAATCGCAGCATTCAATGCGGCCGTGGCTTTGAACTACCTAAAGCGCGAACTAGAGACAAAAACTTGGCTCTGGTACAGCGAAAACATTCTTTCAAAATATCATCTGACATCTCTGAAGCTGTCAGTTCAGTTGTGGAAAGCTGAAAAAGCTTTGGCCGAAGGAAAGTTTCTGGAAGCTTCGCAGGGTTCTTTGGAGCTTTTGCAGAACGAGCTTAGCGTCGTACAAAAAGTTCTGTCTTTACAGACACTCGCTCAAGCGCAGATGGAGATGGGACAGATCAGCGAATCCGAAAGCACGCTGACCCAGTCTCGCTCGGTCATCAATAAGAATCATTATTTTCAATTCGAAGGATTCCAGCAAGCGTTGGAGCTGAATCTGGAAGTTTTGCTGTACCGAAAAATCCAGCGCAGCTCG
>CBIHPB010000466.1:0-2464 GCA_966211485.1 uncultured Bdellovibrio sp. | reverse complement strand
ACTTTCATGATCTTGATTTTGCCACCCATTTCCTGGGCGATCTCTTCCAACTTTGGAGCGATCGCGCGGCAAGGTCCGCACCACTCGGCCCAAAAATCCACCAAGACCGGGGTCTCGGATTTCAGGACGTCAGATTCAAAAGTGTTATCAGTAACTGGTGTTGCGAGACCCATTTGTACCTCCGGGGCTACTACGAGTAATTGAACCATCTTATTTTACATCAATTTGTGCGGGAAAACAGCCTTGTCAAGGCAGGCCAAGCAAGACGGGGGTGCAGCCAAACGCGGCACGGCCGCTCGCGTCTCTAAAAAGGCATTTATTTCTTCTTAAAAAGCGCCTGAGCGAACTCTTGGCGAAGACGATCTTGGTCTTCTAATTCATCGAAATTCCAGTTCTTTTTCAGATCCTTCTGCTTCTCTTTCAGATCTTGCCGCTGGTGGGTCGAATGCTTCACATCGATATCCACGCCATCGGTGAACTTTTTGTACTTGCTCATGCGCTGAGGGTCATCAATCGCAACCCCCGTATTTGACAGTGGACTGACGCTAGCCGGAGCTGGCTGAGTGCTAGTCACCATGATCAGGCGCTTGAGCTCGGGATCAGAAAGACGCGCTTTATGGAACTTTTCAAGATGCGAATCTGCTGGCTGCCCGGTCAGACGGCAAAGAACTTGGATCAGCTTTTCCGGGTTCACCGGCGATTCGATAATCCCGTCCATGCGAATGCGCAGCAGATCTTGCGGACTGGGGCGAACATCTTTCGGAAGAACGATGACCACTTTGCCTTGATAGCGCTGATTGTCTTTCATTTTTTGACCGATGGATAAGCTGGAAACTTTCGGATTTTTTCCGTTGGCAACAATCACATCCGGATTGAAAGACAAGATCTGATCGTGAACAAGAATTTCGTTGCTGATGCCGACAACGTCAAAGCCCACCTTTTTCAGGTAACTTTCCGTCAGCGTGAGCTCGTTGAAATCCTCGTAAACCAGCAGAACTTTGACCATAGAAAATCAGTTTCTCACGATTTCCAAAAGCAACGCAACAGACCTCAGTTTAGTCCTTCTAAGAATCTCCTTCATTGATAAGTTGATAAATCCACAACGCTGGAGATCGCAATTTAGCAATGAAGGATTGTTTGATGCTTTGTGCTGCTTTAATGTGAAGGAGATGCAAATAACGGTTCCGCGCAAAGCTGTGCAGTACATTTTCTTTGAGATGCTCCCGGCCCTGGTTTTAGGGGTCTTGGTTTTCATCTTTATTCTACTGATGGCACAAGCCCTGCGTTATACCGAGTTTGTGCTCATCCATGGCGTCGGCGTCAATGTGGTCGGACAGATCATGATGTATCTGTCGATTTCTTTCCTACCCGCCCTGCTGCCGATGAGTCTTTTGTTTGCCGTGCTGATGACCTACGGACGATTGAGCAATGATTCTGAAATCGTCGCGCTGAAAGCCTGCGGACTGAGTATGATCTCAATTGGACTACCGGCTGTTTTGCTGGCGATCGTGGTGACGATCGTATCCGCGCAGACTTCTTTTCATCTCGCACCCTGGGGCAACCGACAGTTCGAAGTGCTTGTGACCAAGGTCGGTCAGACAAAAGCCAGCGTCACCATCCGCGAAGGAACTTTTTCGGAAGGGTTCTTCGACAAAGTCGTCTACGCCAACGAAGTCGATCCAAAGACCAACGACCTTAAAAACGTGTTTATTTACGATGAAACTCAGGGAAATATTCCGCTGACGATCATCGCCAAGCGCGGCCAGATCGTGCAAGATCCCCAGTCGCCGAATGCGGTTTTGATCCGGCTGTTTGACGGCGACATCCATCGCAAAAGTGAAACGCATACCAAAATCAAATTCGACACTTACGATCTGAAGATGATCGATCCCATCAAGGTCGAAACGCGCGAAAAATCCCCCACCAGCATGACCATTCAAGAGATCTCGGATCTCTTGGCCAAAGGTGGAATGGAGCCAGATCAGACGAACACCTTGAAAGCCGAGTTCCACAAGCGCTGGGCCATCTCGATTGTCTGTTTCATCTTTGCTTTGTTGGGAGTCGGCCTTGGCACCAACACCAATCGTCGCAATCAAAAAGCCGGAGGCATCGTTCTGTGCCTTGGCGTCGTTGTTTCTTATTGGGTTTTGTACGTCACCTGTGAGGGCCTGGCTCGAAGCGGACAAGTGCCGCCGGCGATCGCTATTTGGACACCCAATGTGATTTTCGCAGGTATTTCGTTCTGGGCTCTCAAGCGAAACTGGAACTAACTGAAATACACGGTCAAGGACTCTGGCCTTTAGGCAAACTCACTAGATATTGTTTTTGTTGTTTTTTTATTTTCTTGGATTTTTTCGGGAGAGGGGATCGGAACTTTAAGTTTTGCCGAAGGCAAACTTTGGATTTATCCGGAAAAAACAGAGCGATGCAGTAGCATCCTTACCACCACGGTCATCCCTGACCA
>CBIHPB010000465.1:0-2468 GCA_966211485.1 uncultured Bdellovibrio sp. | reverse complement strand
AAGGATCCGAACTCGAAAGCCTTTGCTCCGCTGGCCGAAGCCCTGCGCGAAAATTCTGAATTTCAACAGTCCGAAATCGTGTCGGCGAATGGAATTCGGCGTCATCCAGCCTATGTGGGCGGCTACGTGGCCCTGGGCCGCATTTTGATCGAGCAATCCCGTTTCGCAGAAGCCGCTCCCATTCTCAAAAAAGCCGAAGAGCTGGATCCGCAAAATCTGCTGGCTCTGCAACTGATCGGCACCATGCATTTACAAACTCAGCAACCGAAAGAGGCCCTGAAAGCCTTTAAGCGCATTTTGTTTTTAAATCCTCAGAGCGAAAAAGCGCGCAATGCGGTTCAAAAATTGGAAAGCCTGTCAGCTGACGAGTTCGAAGATGATATGTTCCAGTACAAAACTTTGAAACCAAGCGGTCCTCCGGTTGTGGTTCGCATTTCGACTCAAGAATTGGAACGAAAGCTGTCGCTGATCGATGCTTTGATCGTGCGAAACGAGCTGGATCGCGCCCGCGAACAGCTGTTGGAACTGACTGCCCGGGCCCCTGACAACAAAGAAATCGCCAGACGATTTGAACTGTTAGACGAGGCTTTGCCAGAAGAAGAGGCAGCACCGATCAGACCCGTGAAATCCCGGGAACAGACGGTCACCGAGCGCAAACGCCGCATCCTCGAGAATTTGCTACGCGTCGTCAAATCCTACACCGAAGAGTCGATCTTCGAATCCCCGAAAGCTTAACCACTCTTCTGACATCCCCGAAAAAAGCCCCCATTTGCCGAAAATTCGGCAAAACCCAGCCTCAAATGCCCAAATCCCCGCAAAAGTTGACCTTTGAAGTCGCCTCGGGCATCTTCAGAGCTTCGTTTTGTCATCATTTTCGAGGTGTTATATGTACGAACTTTCAGATTTTCGCCGTGGTCTTCGTGTAATGGTGGAAGGCAGTCCCTTCCAGGTACTTGATTTTCAACACGTCAAACCGGGAAAAGGAAACCAATTCACTCGCACTCGTCTGCGCAACCTTCTGACAGGTCAGCAGCTTGAGCGCACTTTCAAATCCGGCGAGCGCTTCGAAGTTCCTGACGTGCAAAACATCGAGATGACGTTCTTGTACAAGGACGACGCTGGCTACAACTTTATGAATCAAACGACTTTCGAGCAGATCACAATCCTGGAACACGAAATCGACGATTCCAAAAATTTCCTGATCGAAAACCTGCCAGTTGTGGTTCTGTTCTACAACGAGCGCCCTGTTTCTGTTGATGTGCCAAAAGCCGTGAACATGAAAATCGCCAAAACCGAACCCGGCGTTAAAGGCGACCGCGTAACTGGCGCGACAAAACAAGCAACCCTGGAAACAGGTTTGGTTGTGAACGTTCCGCTGCACATCAACGAAGGCGACATGATCCGCGTCGACACCACCGAAGGCGGCGCCTACGTTTCCCGCGTGACCGAATAAAGGTACCTGATTCCTTTTAGTACTTCAGAGCGTCAACTCGCTCTGAAAGTGCAAGTATGAGAGTTCAGAATAACCGAACAATCTGTTTAAAAATCAAAAAGCCCGTTTGGAAATCCAAGCGGGCTTTTTTTATTTCGAGCATTGATGAATTGTGCAGTTTCTACTGCCAAATGGCAGTGGGAACTCCTCCAATAAAAATTCCACTGCCGCTACGGAAGTGAAACTGACGACCGGCGCTTTTGGCGGCGGGCCTGCCCCTATCGCCAGTTCGAAAGAATTTGGGCGATGATTGTCAGGTGAATCAGATCATAAACTGTGTGCAGGAAAAATAATTTCCAAGGTTTTCCTTCCCACTGCACTTTTGAAAATTGAAGTGGAACGCAAAATCCCGCCCAAGGCATCACGGCGCCACAAAGGCCGTAGATCCAGTCGGCTTGGTCTCCGCTCAATCCCCAAACCGATGGGCGCCAAACTTGAGTCGTATAGGCCAGCACAAAAGTTGTCAGGAAAAGTCCAATCACCTGCAGAAGCATGGCTCGCATCATGACTTTGGAATCGGGCCGCTTGGAAAAATCGAATTTATTCAGCTCGGCCCAAGTTTTCCCGAACAGCGGACCGAACCAAAGAAAGCCAAACACAAATGCGACGACGATTGCCGTGCAGATCGCGCCCCAATTCAAAACGATATTTGGTTGCATTGAAAATTCCTTTCAAAAAAAGAGGTGTCTTTTCTTGAAAGGATAACCATGAACATCAATACAGGCCGCTCTTTTTTTCACCAAGATGACTCGGCGCTTACCTAAACAAGGCCTGACACCTTTTAGAAATGCGGCGGAATGTTCCGGTCGATCAATTCAAAATTCACTTCGCGGCAGCCGTTCGAAAGATGCAGGTTCAAACCCAAGCCGCTACGATACAAAATACCATCCCAGTGCTCGCCATGGTTGTCGACCATTTCAATTGTCATCAAGTTCTGACGAGTTTTTTGCGAAACCATTCCCCATGCCAACGGATG
>CBIHPB010000464.1:0-2487 GCA_966211485.1 uncultured Bdellovibrio sp. | reverse complement strand
AAAAGTTCCTGTCGATCCCGCTAATCCCTGCCGTGGGTATGTGTTAGAGCCCGAATACAAATAATCACAAGTAATCAATGTCGCAAAATTTGCAGCTGGCTGTGCATACGCTGTCGAGGAGTTAGTCTATTTAATTCATAATCTACATTGTCGAGACAACTGGAGATTTTCCGCAAACCGAAAAGTTTTTGGACATTAAAAATTCACTTCGCTGAAGTGCTATCTCATTTGAAAACGTTCGGCGAATTTTTGCGAAATCAATTAGGTTGATCGAGAACCTTGGGCCAAAATGGATACAGATCCACGTAATCCGTTTTGGAGGTCAAGGTGAGCCAGCACGACAAAACAATAGCAGCAACAGTGCAGCTGGAAACTTTTGGGAAATATATTCTCCTGAAGCGTTTAGCAGTTGGAGGGATGGCCGAAGTCTTTTTGGCGCGTCCTGCTTCAAGCGATGGCAACGGCCGCGTTCAAGTGGTCAAACGCATTCTCCCGCATGTCGCCGATCAGCCGCTGTTCGTCGATATGTTCCGTTCGGAAATCCAAGTCATCATGGGTTTTAATCATCCGCACACAGTCGCACTTCATGATGCAGGCGAATTGGCCAAACAGCCCTATATCGCCATGGAATATATCGAAGGAAAAAGCCTGAAAGAAATCATGGGAAAGTTCAACGAGCAGCGCTCTCAAATGCCAGTTCCAATGGCTTTGGGATTGATGGCTCAGGCGGCAGCGGGTTTGAATTACGCCCACACTTTTGTGAACAAAGTCACCGATGAGGCCGTCAATGCCATTCATCGCGATATCTCTCCGCACAACTTGATGGTGACTTATGAGGGAAATCTCAAGGTCATCGATTTCGGAATCGCCAAAGCCGCCGTTCGAATGAATGAGGCGACTCGCACGGGAACCATCAAAGGAAAGATGGCCTATCTTTCTCCCGAGCAGATCTCAGGCCAAGCGGTTGATGCGCGCACGGATATTTTCGCGCTCGGACTCGTGGCGTGGGAACTGCTAACCATGCGCCGTGCTTTTATCAATGACGGCGACAGTGAGGTCACCGTGATCTCGCGAATTGATAATGTGGAAAAGCATTTGATTGCACCAAGTCTCATCAATCGCGATGTGCCCGCGGAAGTCGACGAAGTGATTCTGAAAGCACTGAAGAAAAATCCGGACGAGCGCTATCAAACAGCCAAAGAATTCCAAAGTGCGCTTCGCAAGGTGATGCAAGCTTTCTATCCGAACTACACCTATGCCGATACAGGTGCTCGCATCAGTCAGATTTTTGCCTATGAAATCGAGAGCGAGCGAAAAGAGCTTCGTGACCTTAATGTCATGGCGCAAATGCGTTTAGTGAATAAATCCGTCGCTACTCCGCGCTTTGTTCCCGATAAACCGGGGCAGGGGGCGCTGGCTCATCTACCAGCACAGCAGCCGGGAGCGCAAACTTTCCAGGCCTCGTCTCAAGCAATGGATGTACGCCTTAGTCAGATTGAAAAGCTGATGCGGCAAAATGCTTCCACTCGCCACTATGTCTGGCTCGCATTTTATGTGCTGGCCTTGGTGGTGCTGCAGCTGGAAGGCCGCTATTCGATTTTCACTTATTTGATTCCAGTGCCTGAAGTCGCATCTGCAATGGCAGACACCACACCGGCCAAGCCGGCAAAGGCTGCGGCTTTGAAAACTCAACATGCCAAACCTGCTGCTCCGACGGCCGGAACCTCTGCTCAAGCAGAGGCCCAGTCCGTTGCTCAACCAGTGGCTCAGGCTCAGACCGCTCCGGCTCAGGCAGCGACGCCCGGTCCACAAAATCCGACGCCGCCAGCTCCCGCAGCTTTGAACAATGGGGCCCGTCAGGCGCTGAAGGTTCAGCCCAGCCAAATTCAACCGGCCCAGCTGATCAAAACGGTCACTGCCAAGCAATTGACGATCAAAGCTTCGGGTAAAACTGTGGCAACAAGCCAGGGCCGCCTGTTGAGCAGCAGTGTGGACCCGCTTTCGGCTGTCCGTGCTCCTGGAGCGAGCCCATTGCAAAAGCGAACGACCGCTTCCGTTCTGAAGGGGACGGCGACCGCGTCTAAGCGTCAAACTGGCTCGAGCTCATCAAGCCTCAAAGTGATGAAAGCTTCGGCTCCAGCTAAGACGGTTCCTCGCAAGTAATGAGAGCTAAATAACGCAAAGCCTCTCAATGCATTGAAGGCCAAAAGCCAACCGCTCAAAGTATTGAGCGGCCCAGTCTCTTTCTCGAATCTTAAGAAAAGCCGCGTTATAATTCTGGTTGCAGACCCGGCATCGACTTGTTAAGACAATAGATGCATGCAGAATGTCTCTTCATTCTCAAATTTTTCAATCGCCCCCAAAGCCACTTTGTCTTTGGCTATCACCTTTTAATGGTCTCAAATTTTACTCATGTCTGAAATTCGAATTTTTCTTCCGGATAACTCGGTTAAAACCTTTGATCACGAACCCACAGCCCTTGAAGTC
>CBIHPB010000463.1:0-2490 GCA_966211485.1 uncultured Bdellovibrio sp. | reverse complement strand
GTCCAAATGAATGACCCAATCGTACCGCGAGATCTCGCCGGCTTCGGTGGTTGTCAGTGATTTGTAAAAATCTGCTTCCTCTTGCGGCCAATAAGCCGCGCTGTCCAGCGAGCCACGGTCGCAGACAATCAGAGGTGATTTCGATTCGTCGGTGATCAATTGCTCGAGTTCTTTTTGCGTGTAGTAAATGGCACGCTGAACATGCTTGCGGGCTTCAGGCGTTGACCGGCGGGGAAAACCGCCGCGATAGAGAATACTTGCCGCTTCAGGAATGATCGTGACTTTGGCTTTGAGATCCTTTTGCAAAGCTTCGATCAATGTCGTTTTTCCACCAGAGGGGCCTCCGGTGACGGCGATTTTAATTTTCTTCATTTCTCGGTGTCCTCAGGTTGAAATTCTTCGGTGATATCGAATTCGACCAGCAGTGGAAGATGATCTGACAGATCGGCCCAGGGGCGCGCATTCAAAGTGGTGCTACTGACGATTTTGAGATGCTTGAAGTAAAGTCGATCCAGCGGCAACTGCGGATAGAAGCTCGGGAAGGATTTCGCCAGCCGGTTGTGCACAGCCGAGTGAGATTCGTAGGCGCCCAAGTGCTCGACACAAAGTGGATGCAGAGATTCAGACCAGTCATTGAAATCGCCGCCCAGGATAAATGGAGTGTCGGGTGGAACGTGGGATCTTGCGCGTTCGACAATTCTTTCCAGCTGACGTTTTCGACCGCGCTCCCACAAATCCAGATGCACATTGAAAATATGCAGGCGGTCGTGCAATTCAGGGATGTCGACCTCGCAGTGAAGAAGGCCACGCTGCTCGAGTGGGTTGGTGGAGATGTTAATGTTTTCTTCGCTGACGATCGGGAAGCGGCTTAAGATGGCGTTTCCGTGATGGCGCTCTTCATAGATCGCATTTTTTCCGTAAGAGTAGTGGCTCCAGACAGAGTCAGCGAGAAACTCGAATTGCGCTTTGGTCGGCCAGTCTTCAATCGACTCTTGATGCTTTTTGTTTTCGCCGACGACTTCTTGTAAAAGCATGATGTCGGCATTGGTTTCGCGTAAGGCGCTGCGGATAGCGTGTAGGGTGAACTTAAGCCCCGTGGTGTTGAAACCTTTGTGAATGTTATAGGACAGAATTCTGATTTTCATTTGTCTGTTTTTGCCATCCTTGGATTTCTTACTATAGCCAATACCGAAACCAGTACGCAAGCCGGGTCAGCATGCGGTCAAGCAGATTCAATCGCCCCAGATCTGAGAGTGAAAAGGCTTTGGATTTTCGCACGTCATGATCCCACTTTTCGACCAGCGGTTCGACCCATTCGGGCTGATTCAAAACCGCTTCGACTTCGAGATCGTGGGTGAGGCTGCGGTGATTGAGGTTGTGCGATCCGACAGTTGCCCAGTCGTCGATAATCAGAGTTTTGGCGTGCATCATTTGCGGTTGGTATTCGTAGATATGAACACCTGCGCGCAATAGACGTTGATAAAGCGAACGCGAAGCCCAACGCACCGGAAGCACGTCATTTGTTTCCGGTAGGCACAATCCCACATGCACGCCTCGTTGAGCCGCGCGGATCAGTGAGCGCAACACGGATCTGCGTGGAATAAAATATGCGTTGGTGATCAGAATTCTTTTGGTGGCTAGGCGCATGCGGCGATTGAGATCGCGCAAAAGAAAATAGCGCCACGGAGCCGACGAATTCAATCGCAGCAGATCATCGGTGCGCTGTCGGGACCGGAAGCGAATGAAGCGCTGGCGGATGTGCAAGCGCTCCATTCGAGCGGTGACCCACGCATCCAAGCAGGCTCGGCGTAAATGTCCCAGAGGGCCGCCCGTGACCTGGATGCCGGTGTCTCGCCAAGCTTTCATGCCCATAAATTCTTTGGTGTGAACTTGTGAGATGTTTAAACTTCCAAGGAAGGCTCGCTCTTTATCGATCAAAACGACTTTGCGATGATTTCGTTTGTTCGCTTTTTTTAATAAAAACAAAATTCTTCGCAGACTTCTCCAGGAAATTTTTTTGAGAAAGCTCATGCGAAAGGGGAGTGGATGATAAACGCGAAAATGCAGATCATGCTTGGTGCAGTACTCGCTCAGCCCCAGCACCCAGTTGAAACTGCCAACACCGTCGACGAGAATTTGAACTTTGACTCCACGATGATGTGCTTCTTTCAATGTTTCCAAAACGCGAAATCCAATGGGATCGAGATCGAAGATGTAGGACTCGAGAATGATTTCGTGCTTGGCCTGACTGATGGCTTGAATCAGGTCCCGAAAGTACTCATCGCCGGAAAAATAGAGTTGAACCTGATCCCAGTTGGGTTTTAAAATCATAGGCACCCACTCATGCAAGAGTAGACTGGAGCTGCGTTGAAATGAAGTCATTTTTCAAAGGAATTGCGATCCTCCTCTTCGCGGTGATTATGGGATGTTGCTTGGGTTGCTTTTCCTCTCTGTGGGCCAATACCCAAGCCTATTTGACGACTCCGATCT
>CBIHPB010000462.1:0-2495 GCA_966211485.1 uncultured Bdellovibrio sp. | reverse complement strand
AGATTATGAATGGCGAAAGTCGGATCGAAGATCGTATTTCCCTGAGCCACGATGAAATCGCCCTCCACACCCAACTCACCTTTGAAAGTGATGGTTCCGGATGGTTTATCAACCATAAAGTGATTTGCAATCACATTCTGTTGAAGCATATCCGCCGTCACGGTTTGATTTCCCGTTCCGTTAAATCGGAGCGTCACCTTGTCCGCAACATTTGGCGTACGCTCGATCAGCGAGGTGCGAGTGAACTCGGCATCTCCTTTGACGTCCAGATAAGTCGTCACGTGATTCGTACTGCGAATTCTTGGATAGGCCGCATTGGTGCCGACATACAGTTTGTTGACAGTCATATCCCGATCCAGGCTCAGACCTGCAGGATCGCCATCCGTCAGATAATAAAGTCCCGAGATCGGATTTCCATTCAGATCCAAGTTCATGACAGTATAGTTCCAACCAACTGCCATCAAATTCATACCGGCAACATCATACGAATCCGCGTGTTTGAGGATGAAATCGCCACCCAAGCCAACAGTGTCTTTCACAATCAGACCACCAGATGGCTTGTCGACAATAATATTTGGCAAACAGTTCGCATTGCGCGGATTGTGAAGTTCGGCCTCACTTAAAGCCTGCCCGAAGATGGTTTGATCCCGAGGCCCCATCAACACAATGTTGGATGGTTGACCGTAAGAGTAGTCTCCCCCACCATTGTAAGTCGATGCGGTCAAATTTCCATACAACTTGATCGTGTAAATACCGCCCGCACCGCCTCGGCTTGCCAGTTGCGATTCGCCGACATTCGAAATCTCCAGATCATTCAACACCGTAAAGCCATTCTCCAGATTGCTTCTCATCGGCCAACTGTAAGGCATCACATAGCCATTCACGTTCTGACTGACCTCGGCCCATGAGCTTTTCTTGTAGCCGACTTTCAGATTCCAAAATTCAACATCGTTCGTGCCGCCACCAAAACAGTCACCCGCACAAGTCACTGGCCACTGCATGTATGGCATCCAATTCACAGTTCCGTTGTTGTGCTTAAAGGCCGCAGGGTTTGAAATGTACAAGGATCCCAGAACCCGAACACTTGGCGGAGCTTTAAAGGTTCCACCTTCCACCCGGAAGAACGAATAAGTCTTCGGAGATCCCGCCCAGCGGATATTTTCTTCGCCAGGTCTTGGAATAAACAGTTCACCCGCTTGTCCGTCCCAGACTCCTCCGCTGAACTGGAAAGAGTTCAAGCGGCGCCAGACGGATCTTCCATAAGAGGAAGATCCATAATCACCCGCCGTGAAATTCACCTTTTGCGTGATGACGCCGTTGAAATAAGGCTGGGTTTCGAAGGATGCGACCTTCAGCACCGAAGAAACTTCAACATCACAATTTGTGCAAGTCTCATTGAAAACCAGGTTTGTATCTGGCTGAGCAATGCCACTCATGAATGTATTCGGGAAAGTGGCGCCATCGCATTTGCCGGCGATCACCATTCCGCAGAAATTTTTTCGATTCGTGATATTTGGATCACCGGCACCGGCAAGCCCTGTCCAAGTGTATGGAGTCATGACCTGAACATAAATTGTCGCAACTGTTTCCAAGCCAGAATAAGAGTCTTTGATAATATAGTTGAACCAATCCATCCCGTAGATCTGCTCGGTCGGAGCCGGAGAGATGTTGTATTTAGGCGAATATGTGAGCTTGGTTCCGTTCATCCCGACGGTACCGCCCCGGGCGGAAACCGTTTTTGGAATTCGGAACGTCACCATGCCTGGATTCTCCGAACTGACGAACGGAGTTGGATCGACTTCGATGTCCGATCCGTAGTTATAATGCACACTATTTGTAATCAAAACGATGCGCTTTGCGAACGCTGGCATTGTTTTCGGTTTTTCCAAAGTCAAAGAAACTTCGGCCATTGACAGATTGTTGGTCTGAGCAAACTGCGCATCGGCGACCATCGAAACATGAATTTGAACCTGTGGATTGCGGCAAGTCGTTTCAGAATCAGGGCAGACAGGAAACCACTTCAGCTTCAATCGCCATGGGCAATTTGAATTCGACGAAGTCTCACTAAATCCAGAACAAACAGTTCCATCCTTCGTCAGTCCCATCGAAGGATCGATGGCGTCGACGATAATTTTACCGCTCTGATCTGTCAGAGTCAGATCATAACCACTGCTTCTCTCGACGCAATCCATGGCCCCGCGAAGGCAGGCCAATTCGGGGTTCAAGACTTTTTCTTTCATCACCGGATGTCTGGCAACGCCCGCATCCTGCAGGTTTTTCACCCAAGTACTGCGGTTGGCGATCAAGGCCAGAATCTGGGCCCGCGCCTGCGTCACGCTTAGTTTGGTATTGTTGACCGTCTGTTTACTGGCCGAAATCGTCACAAAGCTTGAGAAAGCTAAACCTGAGATGGTGAACACCGCCAGCGCCATCAGCGACTCGACTAATGTGAAACCATTTCTTTTAATTGCAGCCATCGACGTACTCCCTCTGCA
>CBIHPB010000461.1:0-2499 GCA_966211485.1 uncultured Bdellovibrio sp. | reverse complement strand
AGACTTCTCTGAAAGAGCAGTTCGCTTATCAAGAAAAGCGTCTGATGTCGGCCAAGATCCAGCACTACATCGCCAAGAAAGCCCGCACGTCGATCAAAGAACTGCGTGACGAGGGCATGGGCCGCCTGGATAAAGAAAAGACCCACTTCCGCGATTTGGCTGGTAAGGCGATTCGCAATCGCTTCAACCAGATGCAATCCAAGCTGACCGAGACTTTGGATAATTCCGAGGTTCTGCAGTACGAATTGTATTCGGGCGCAGGAGATCACATCCGCTACCAAATGGCTGGCGGTGATGTGAATGCTAAAGAGCGTGCCGAGCTGAAAGTGGAAGAAGGCAAATCCCTGAACTGGGAATTCCGCGGTGAAATCTGGGAAGACGAGCTCGGACACTATCGCTCGTCACTGAAGAACGTCTGCCCGCCAGAGGATAAACTCTCCAGCTCGAACTTCGAGCAGCCTGCGGCGGCGACCGGCGGAAACCAAAACAAAGAAATTAAAAACTAATGGGAGCATTTATGAAAACACAACTCTTCACAACTCTCGCGATCACAGTGGCATTGGGAATTTCCGCACAAGCGCAGAGCACGGCTCAGGACGGACTGACGAAACTGAAGTCCAACCTGTCCAATTCCAAAGCCAACTTGGATGACTATAAGAAGAACCTGAAAACGGTCGAAGAAAACGTGACCGAAGTCACCAAGGCCCGCACGGCAGTTGACGATCAAAAACGTCAAACCACGCAAAGCCTGACTGAAAACAACCAAAAGCTGCAGTCGTTCGAGAAAAACGATGCCGAGCTGAACCAGCTGATCGCAGCCGAGCAAAAAGAAATGGCCCAGGAAGAGCAGAAAATCCAAGAGCTCACCAAGGTCATTGCTCAGCTGAAGGACAACCAAGCCAAGCGCCAGCAAAACATCACCGCTTACCAAGAGCAGATGAAACAAGTCGCGCGTGAAAAAGGCGAATGGAAAAACCGTGGCGAGCAGATCAATAAGACTCTGACCCAGCTCGACGGCCGCTCAAAAACTTTGGCCACCCAAGAGACCGAATGGCAGCAGAAAAAACGCGGCTACCAAGGCGAAGTCTTCCGCTGGCAAAAAGAAGTTGAGCGTCAACAGAAGCTCAACGACAACTACAGCTCTCTGGCGGACGTGAAAGAGTAAACGTGAGCCTGTGAGGCACAATCGGCTTCACAGACCACCGATCCAGTTGCACGCACATCGAGCTAAACGAAAAAGGGATCGCCTCAACCGCGGTCCCTTTTGTTTTGGCACTCGCTCGCCCAGTCTGACATTTGACCATCTGCCATCACAAGCCACCACGCAGGTCTGAAGGCCTTGCCATTACAACCCATCACTCACGTCGGACCGTCTTGCCATCTCGATCCACCACTCACGTCGAATAGTCTGCCGTCTCGAATCAAATTTCGCCTCTGACAAAAATATCGAAAATAGTAATTGACGCTATTTTCAAGCGCTAAAATTGCTCGCCATTGATTGTAAATTGTCTTTTCCAAATTTCTTTTGAAATTGCATTTTCCACTCTGGGGCGAAGCCTTCTCTTGCGTCTACCAATCGATTTGGCTTGCATTAGGCAAACGCCTTCAATGTCCTTCAAAAAGCCCGTGATAGAAGATCTGTGAATCAGAAACCACTCTTGTCAGAGGAGAAAAGATGCGACAGATTTCATTTGGATTCTTGAAAGATTACAAAAAAGAATTTGGCGGTTCCAAACTAATAGGCAAGCGGAAGTCAAAACGCCCGCTTTCTTTGAAAGCTCCGCTTCATTTGATTTTGAAAGCGGATCAGAAAGGTGTTTTTAGTCCGGGGAATCGAAGTCTTGAAAGACTGATCCGCCGGACCGCCAAGAAATTTCGGGTTCAGGTCGATGATCTCGCGATCAATTGGTCACATATTCATTTTCTTATTCGAATTCGTGATCGCCAGGATTATGTCCGTTTTGTCCGAGCACTGACCTCACTGCTGGCTCAAGCTGTTGCGCATACCCGTGGGCTTAAAGGAAAACTTTTTACCCTTCGCCCCTTTTCCCGCATCGTGACCTGGGGCCGGGACTTGAAGTCTATTCTTTCCTACCTCCAACTTAATCAAATGGAAGCCTTTGGATTGATTTCAAGAAAGAAGGGATCCTCCAAAAAGAAAGAGAACCTCACAAAGCGAAAGTCTGCGATCAAAAACCTGCTAGGTCCCCATCCAACCACCTCCCTGCGATGAGGGCCTCGTTCAACAATTCCGAAGTCAATCCAATACCATCCAAAGGTCTCTGGCTTGAAAGCCGACCGCCAATCCAAAGGCGATCAGGAGCCGTCGCAGGTCCATCCCGCCCTCTGCCGGCTCCCCCTACCCACCCTCCAAGTCTGTGGCCACGCCCCACGCTGACCCATCCAATGCTCGCAACCCCCAATACCCCACCGCCCCCAAACCACAAAATACCCAAACCTTGCTTGCTCCATGCCCGACGACTAGGTAGCATTTGCGGC